>JALYXI010000112.1 GCA_030947245.1 Acidobacteriota bacterium | reverse complement strand
GGTCTCGGCAGCGCCAACGCGGCAGCCGCGGAAGGCGTCATCGTTCCCGCGGCGGCTCAGTTCACTGGAACGATCGCCCTCTCGATCGGTGGCATCTCTATTCCTGCTGCCGACATTCTCTATGCAGGTCTTTCTCCCGGATCTATTTCTGGTCTCAATCAGATGAACATAAGGCTTCCGGCAGGCCTGCCCGATGGCAAAGCCCCGGTATCTCTCCAAGTAGACGGACTTAAAGCCCAGGACGGCCTTACTCTATTTATCAAGCGCTAGCCACCTAGCTTCTCGCCCCTACAGTAGAACGCCAGCGACTAATGATGCCCATCAGCAGCGCGCCACCGGCCACGAAAGACCAAGTGGCCGGTTCAGGAGTTGAGGCCAGGCTTGACGGCGCGCCCACGTAGCCATAGTAATCGAGCCCGAAGGAGGAGCCCGCGCGTTGGGCAACATTGAATTGGAGGGTGTTAACGCCGAGCACCAGATCTTGGGACGGAATCGCGAGGTTGGTAGCGACAATGCAATTGGGCTTTGTGTCCGAGCATGCGTTATAGGTGTTGCCGCTTATAGAAGCCTCGTTTACGAGCAAGTGGCCGTTCAGGAGCGATGCGGCGGAATCGTCCGCAAAGAAAGAGATGTATCCGCCAGCGGATATATCCGCAGCGCTGAGGGTAAAGTGCTGGAAAAAAGAAACCACGGCGCCGTTGGCCGGGGCGCCGAAGGCGGCGCTGGACGGGTCACCGGTATCCGCAAACGAGATCCACCGGGAGCCGGGGAGTGGATTTGCCCAAACGGGATGTTTTTGAATAACCACGTTATTGCCGATAGAGTTGCCTTGGGTATTGTCGATAAACGTGGCGTTACTCGCAAACGGAATGATAGCGGCATTACCTGAAAAGGTTGCGGCTGTAACAAACAGTAAGCTGAAAGTTGTTTTCATATCGGCGCTGGCGGGGAAATGCCATTACGGGGACAATCATACATCAGTTACCGCGGGGATATTCAATATCGTTGCCAAAACTTTTCGTCCCAAAAATTGTTTCTCCCTATCCTGCCGGGCTATGATCGAGCCGGGAGAGAAGTTCCGGAGAGATGGAATGATGCCGGACATAAACGTAACCGATGAAGCCCACTTAGAAGACCTGCTTTCGACTCCCCTCGAAGCGGACATCCAAGCGATGAGCAAGCTCAGGGGCGATCTCTTGATTCTCGGGGTGGGCGGAAAAATGGGGCCCAGTCTCGCCAGAAGAGCGCGCCGTGCCGCGGACGCTGCCGGGATCCGGAAGCGCGTGATAGCCGTGGCGCGGTTCTCCGATCCTGCCTTGCCCGAGGCACTCGAACGCGATGGCGTCGAAGTAATACCGGGCGATCTTCTGGCCACATCCGTCCTCGATTCTCTGCCGGACTGTGAAAATGTGATCTTTATGGCTGCAAGGAAGTTCGGCACCAGCGGCCAGGAGAGTCTCACGTGGGCCATGAATACATATTTGCCGGGCCGCGTTGCTGAACGATTTCGCAATTCCCGCCTGGTTGCGTTTTCGACCGGAAACGTATACCCGCTCAGCCCCGTAGTCCGGGGCGGCAGCGTGGAAACCGATCCGGTTGCTCCGGTGGGCGAGTATGCGCAATCGGCATTAGGAAGAGAGCGCATGTTTGAGCACTTCTCCGGGCTGCACGGCACGCCTGTGACACTGTTGCGTCTGAACTATGCGATCGACCTGCGGTACGGCATTCTAGTCGACATCGCCCAGAAAGTCTGGGACGGGCAGGCCGTGAATGTCACAATGCCCGCGGTAAACGTGATCTGGCAAGGCGATGCGAATTCGGTTTGTATTCGGTCTTTTGCAATCGCGGGGAGTCCGCTAGTAAAGCTCAACGTTACGGGTCCGGAGACCGTGTCCGTGCGCTGGCTTGCGAGTGAATTCGGGCAGCGATTTGGAAAAGAGGTGTTGATTGAGGGCACTGAAGCCCAGACCGCGCTCTTGAGCAATGCGGCCCGCTGTTACGGGCATTTTGGCTATCCCTCCACAAGCTTGTACCAGATGGTGGATTGGGTGGCCGCTTGGGTGCGGAACGGTTGCCCAACACTCGGCAAGCCCACAAAGTTCGAACAGCGGGAGGGAAGGTTCTGAATAACCTGAGAGCCCGTCTGCTTGCTGGAATGGCAATCCCGGCGCATCCGCTTGCGTTGACCGGTGAGAAGAAACTCGACGAACGCAGTCAGAAGGCGCTCACACGCTACTACCTGGACGCGGGCGCGGGTGGGCTTGCCGTAGGGGTCCATACAACCCAGTTCGCCATCCGCAGTCCCAAGGCCAGGCTATACCGCCCTGTTCTGGAATTAGCGATGAATGAGGCGCGATCCCGCGATGTGGTCATGGTTGCCGGGCTTGTGGGGCAAACGGAACAGGCCGTTCGCGAAGCGGAGATCGCCAGAACGATCGGCTATCACTGTGGGCTACTGAGTCTGGCCGCGCTGCAAGATCAGACCGTGGGACGAATGGTGGCACACGTTCGCGCGGTCGCCGAGGTGATCCCCGTATTCGGATTCTACCTGCAGCCCGCGGTGGGCGGGTGTCTGCTGCCGGTCGAGTTCTGGCGTGCTTTTGCGCAAATAGAAAACGTAGTTGCGATCAAGGCCGCTCCATTCGATAGGTACCGGACATTTGACGTACTGCGAGGAGTCGCCGAATCCGGACGCGCACGGGAGATCGCGCTCTACACGGGCAACGATGACAACATTGTTTTGGACCTGCTCACCACAACCGTTGTGAACGATGTAGAGCTTCACTTCGCGGGAGGTTTGCTGGGCCATTGGGCGGTTTGGACCAAGTGCGCCGTGGATTTATGGAGAAGCGCGCGTGCTGAACGGCAGCAAGGCACAGTGCCCGCCCGGACGTTGACGCTCGCACAAGAGGTCACGGACATGAATGCCGAGGTGTTTGATGTGGCGAACTCCTTCCGGGGCTGTATCGCGGGGATTCATTACGTGCTGCATGGGCTAGGACTTATGCAGGGCCGCTGGTGCCTGGATCCGGACGAGGACCTATCGCCAGGCCAAGCGGCCGGGATCGAGCGTGTCCGCCGCGCCTACCCACACCTTCTTGACGACGGGTTCGTCCAAGAGAACCTGGCACGCTGGAGGGGCGAATGACTTGCTTGCCGAGACCGCGGCCGCTCAGCTTTCACGATGTTTCGGCAGCTATGGAACTCTGCGAGGAGGCTCGATGGAATCAAACCGCGGATGATTGGCGGATGCTGATCGAGCGGGATCAGGAGGCATGTTTTGGACTGTACATGGAGGGTGAACTTGCGGCAACTACAACCCTGGTGTGTTACGGGAAAGGGCTTGGCTGGATTGGAATGGTGCTCACCCGTGAACGGTTTCGGCGGCGCGGATGCGCCTCGCTGCTCGTTAAGCACGCGATCGAACTTGCCGCCGCGAGAGGCATCGAGACATTGAAGATGGACGCCACCGATATGGGAGCGCCGATTTATGCGTCTCTCGGATTCGCCGGCGAGCAACCTGTGGAGCGCTGGCTTGGGGAGATACCGCCCTGCCTGGAGACAGGCAAAGATGGCGAAGCGGGCGCAATTTCAGGACAACTGGACCTGGAG
>JALYXI010000092.1 GCA_030947245.1 Acidobacteriota bacterium | reverse complement strand
GTGCAAGTGCAGCAACGGAGAGCAGATATAAATGTCGGTGGCGCGTGACGCGCTGTGTTAAGACGCTGTGTCAAGATGCCGCATGCGGATGCGAGTGAACCGGAAGCGCGTAGTTTTTCTTGCGGGGGTTGTTCTACTGCGTGCAACAGCCCATGTGGGAAGGCTACGGCGAGTGGGCGCACTTGGCTTATGTTCAGCACAGCGCAGAAACTGGCGCGCTCCCGTTAAGGACCGAGGCATTCCGCGTTGCCAGCATCAGCCACAAGCCAAGTTCCGTTCCGCAGGCGGCTTAGAGGAACGCGAGCACGGCATCGACGAGGGGAGCGAGCGGAAAGCGGCCACCCGCCAGATCGTGTCCGGCCGCCGGAATTTCGAGAATCCGGGTAGGGGCTGGGATGAGGGCACGGGCGGCTTCCAGTTCTTCCGCTGTAGCAAACGGGTCGCGGGCGCCGTGGACAAAAAGGGCAGGGACGCGGATAAGGGGAAAGTGTTCCGTTCGGAGTTGTTTGGGCTTACCCGGCGGATGCAACGGATAAGAGAGCAGCAGGAGCGCCGCCGCGGCGTTTGGCGTCTCCGCCGCGAGCATGCTGGCTTGACGCCCTCCATACGACTGGCCGCCAACCAGAAGATGCCTTGCAGTGCGGGGTCTTAGCAACTCGATCGCGGCGAGAATGCTCTGCCGGTCTTGTTTGGCGCCATGGGGAGACGGAGGCCCGGCCCGGCGTCCTTGCCGGAATGCGAGGTTGAAACGGAGGACCAAAATGCCGGCGGCTGCGAAGGTTTCCGCTACCGCGATCAGTAACGGAGAGTCGCAATTGCCGCCAGCACCGTGGGTCAGGACCAGGGAATCGCCAGTGGGGTTTGCCGGTTCGTGAAAGGTCACCTAGAGCAGCTTGTCAGGCGTAATGGGCAGTTCGCGGATTCGCTTGCCAGTGGCGTGATATACGGCGTTAGCAATGGCCGCGGTGGCTCCTGTAATGCCAATCTCCCCGATCCCTTTCACGCCGAGTTCGTTGACGTGCGGATCCTCTTCAGGGACAGTCAGAACCTCGATGTCAGGCGTATCCAGGTTCACGGGAACGTGGTATTCGGCAAGGTTCGCGTTGACGATGCGGCCGCGGATGGGATCGACCAGCGTAGTTTCCGTCAGAGCCATGCCGATGCCCCACACCATGCCGCCCATCAGTTGGCTGCGCGCGGTTTTGCGGTTGAGGATCTTGCCCGCGGCGAAAGCTCCCGTCATCCGCCGGACGCGCACTTCGCCCAGGCTCTCGTCCACTCCCACTTCGACAAACTGAGCCCCGAAGGCGTACATGGCGTATTTGTCTTTTTCCTCGCCGGGCTTTGCATCGCCTTTCGCTTCCAGTTCAGTAAGGTTGTGACGCGCCATCAGAGCGGAAAGGCGTTCGCGCTTGGCGGGGTCGGCTTTTAGTCCAATGTACCCTGCATCGAAAGCAAGGTCGTTCACGCGAGCTTGATACATCGGCGACGCAGCATCCGAAACCGCCAGCTGAATAATCTTTTCACGCAGGGCCTGGCCCGCCAATTTCACGGCGGAGCCGGTGCTGGCCGCGGTTTGGGAGCCGCCCGATACAGGGGTTTCGGGGAAATCGGTATCGCCGAGACGAAACGTCACCATCTCAGGCGGAAGGCCAATGGAATCGGCCGCGACCTGGGTCATGACGGTATACGTGCCGGTGCCCAGGTCCTGGGTTCCGGCTTCGACGAGAGCGGTTCCATCGGCGCGGAGCCTGGCAACCGCGGAGGCGGCCGAGCGTTTCGTCGGATAACACGACGTCGCCATGCCCCATCCGATCAGCCAGCGTCCATCGCGGGCCGCGCGGGGCTCGGCCTTGCGCTTCGCCCATCCGAAACGCTCCGCCCCCAAGCGGTAGCACTCCCGGAGGGACTTGCTGGACCAGGGCTTGCCGGTCTCGGGATCTCCCGTTTCCGCGTAATTACGCAGGCGCAGGTCAAGAGGATCCATCTTCAGTGCCCAGGCGAGCTCATCCATGGCCGATTCCAGCGCGTAGTTGCCGGGCGCTTCCCCGGGCGCGCGCATGAAAGAGGGAGTTCCCATATCGAGGCGCACCAGGCGGTGAATGGTAGACGCGTTCGGGGAATTGTAGAGCATGCGGGCTTGGAGACCGCAGGATTCGGCAAACTGATCGAAAGTGGAGGTTTGGTCGAACGTATCGTGGCGAATGGCGGTGAGGGAACCTGTGCGGTCCGCCGCGAGACCGACGGTCTGATGAGTTTTGCCGCGGAAGCCGATAGGGCCGAACATTTGTTCTCGGCGGAGCACAAGCTTGACAGGGCGGTTGACGCGTTTGGCGGCCATGGCGGCAAGCACCACATGGGACCAGGTGGGTCCTTTCGAGCCGAAGCCGCCACCCAGAAAGGGTGAGATTACGCGGACGTCATCGGGGTGAATGCCGAGCACGGTCGCTGTGCGTTCGCGATCGCTAAAAATGCCCTGGGTAGCGTCATAGATCGTGAGCTTGGACCCGTTCCAGACCGCAATGGTAGCGTGCGGCTCCATGGGGTTATGCGTTTCGACAGGCGTGATGTAGAGGTGTTCGATGTGGGTAGGGGAGCTGGCGGTGGCGGAGGGAACATCGCCGCGGTGGGTGTCCGTGGGGTCACCCGAGCCGCCGACTTTTTCGGGCTTGTAGGCTTGAGCCATCCCGTTTTCCAGTACGACGTTGTGGGGCTGCGCAGCATAGCGG
>JALYXI010000088.1 GCA_030947245.1 Acidobacteriota bacterium | reverse complement strand
AAATGTTGGCTTCCAGCTCGGCGACCTGCGCCTGCAGCGGTTCGGGATCGATTTCAAACAGAAGTTCGCCCTTGCGGACATCCTGTCCTTCCTGGAAATAAATGGCCTTCACCTGCCCAGCCACCCGTGACTTCACGTCGACCGTTGACGACGCTTCCACGGTCCCGATTGCACTCAATTCCAGCGGAACATTTGCGGTGCGGGCAGCCACCACCCGGACGGCCGTTGGAGGCGCTGCACCCGCTTGCACCTTTTCCGCGGTCCTACAGCCCAGCAATCCGGTCAGTGCCAATAGTGTGATGCGGCCAGCCCCCACGGCACGTGGTATTGCTAGATTCCTTAACACTTGCATTCAATTCTAAACGCAAAAAAGAGCCTGACTGTTCCGGGCCAGGCTCATTTTCAGAAAGGAATTTTGATTTCCTCAGGATGCGACTGCTACGGGGAACTTGCCTTTGCTCGGCGTCCTTTACGCCCCTTGCCGCCGCCCTTTCCCGAGAACTGCTGAATTTGAGAGATCAGACCGGCAGCCTGCGGTGGTTGCGGCGCCGCCCCTGTAAGAATTTGTTCGTCGGTCACTGCGCGGCCATACAGCTTGGCGTTCTCCTCCTTGTCCGCGCGCAGAGTAGCTCCTTCCAGCGATAATCCCGCGAAGACTCCGCGCGACCGCGAGTAAGTCAAGATCTCCGCTTTCATGAGTACATCGGTATTAGCACTCAGGTTACGCCCGATAGGTCCGGCCGCTGCCCCCGCTTCCCCACCCAAAGTGAATTTGTCGGAGAGTAACTTCTGCATCCCGCCATCATTCATAACCAGCAGAATCACATCGGTTTCACTTCCCCCCAGTTGCAGTCCGAAGCTGCCACCTTCAATCCGAACCGCGGCCGGCGGACTCCACACTCCGGTATTTAAGAAACAGGAAGCAAAACCTCTGCCGTATTTCGCGCCTCCGATAAACGCGATCTTCTTAAGATTCGGAACCACCACGACGCACCGTGCCTTGTGGCCCAAATCCTGAGGAATGCCTTTGTCTGAAGCGTGCGACATTTCCCTAAGAACAGTACTCGATTCACTGAGCCGCTTGTCTTTATGGCGAACCGCTCCAAGAAGGGCCGGTACGACAAGTCCGGCCATGGCAAGTCTGCTCAGCACTAAACCCGGCGCCGGAAGAGCGCGTGATAGATCACCAAAAAGATAATGGCGCCTATTACGGCAACAATCAGGCTATAGATGTTCAATCCAGTTACGCCCTGCGCTCCGAACAGGCTGAACAACCATCCGCCCAGAACTGCTCCCACTATGCCAAGAATAATGTCCAGGAAAAAACCCTCCCCAGACTTATTCACGACCTTACTCCCGATAAAACCGGCCACCAGGCCCAAAATGATCCATGCTAGGAAACTCATCGGCTAAATCCTCCGTCTGACCCTATGCACTTTTTGCGCCAAGCTTGCTGGTTCCCTCAGATTTTACCCTGAGTTAAACTGATTGCTTAGCTAATGAAACAAAAAATTCGCTCCACGACGGTCCTCTGCGTCCGTCGTGACGGCAAAGTCGTGATGGCCGGGGATGGCCAGGTTACGCTCGGCGCCGAAGTCTTGAAATCATCCGCGAAAAAGTTGCGCCGTCTTTACAATGAAAAGATCATTGCCGGGTTTGCCGGCTCCACGGCGGATGCCTTCTCCCTGTTCGCCCGTTTCGAAGCCAAGCTCGAACAGTTCAATGGCAATTTGCCGCGCTCCGTCGTGGAACTCGCCAAAGAGTGGCGAACCGACAAAATCCTGCGGCACTTGGAAGCTCTCCTCCTTGTGGCGGACATCAAGAATATCTTCATCCTCAGCGGAAATGGCGACGTGATTGAGCCCGACGAGTCCGTCGCCGCAATCGGCTCCGGCGGCCCGTTCGCCGTCGCGTCAGCTACCGCTTTGCTCCGCAGCACGAAGCTCAGCGCGCGTCAGATCGTGGAGCAATCCATGGAGATTGCAGGCAAGATTTGCATCTATACGAATGATCGGATCACCATCGAGGAGCTTTCTTAGCAGAGATGGTAATCTATCTTCCCAGCAGTTCGGTCGACGATACGCCCGCGCTCGATGAATTGACGCCACGCGAAATTGTTCGTGAGCTCGACAAGTACGTCATCGGCCAGCCTGACGCAAAAAAGGCCGTAGCGATCGCACTCCGCAACCGCATTCGCCGCCAGAAACTTCCGCCTGAAATGGCGGAGGAGGTAATGCCTAAGAACATCCTGATGATTGGGCCCACGGGAGTGGGCAAGACTGAGTTGGCGCGGCGTCTTGCGAAACTCGCCAACTCGCCGTTTCTCAAAGTGGAAGCGAGCAAGTTCACAGAGGTCGGCTATGTGGGCCGCGATGTAGAATCCATGATCCGCGATTTGGTTGACATCTCAATCGACATGATTCGCGATGAGCGGCTGGAGGAAGTAGCCGAGCGGGCGGAAGCCGCCGCCGAAGAGCGGCTCCTCGATCTGCTGATGCCGCCTTCGCCCGAAGCAGCGGACGGGAACGAGAAAAGCCGCGAGAAGCTTCGCGAGCGGCTCCGGGACGGCAAGCTTGATGAGCGGATGGTTGAGATTGAGGTCAAGGACCGCCAGCCCACCTTCGAAATAGCCGCGTCAGCTGGCGTCGAAGAGATGGGCATGAACATCAAGGACATGCTGGCTCCGCTGTTCGGCAATCGCACCCGCAAGCGCAACATGCGTGTTGCCGAAGCGCTGGACAGTCTGATTCAGGAAGAAGAAAGCAAGCTGATCGACATGGACCAGGTAACCCGCCTCGCTCTCGATCGCGTGGAATCGAACGGCATCATCTTTCTCGATGAGATCGACAAAATCGCTGGACGCGAAAGCGGCCACGGACCCGACGTAAGCCGCGAAGGCGTGCAACGCGACATCCTTCCCATTGTGGAAGGCACAACCGTCAACACGCGCCACGGCTTTGTGCGCACCGACCACATCCTGTTTATCGCGGCCGGCGCCTTCCACGTTTCGAAGCCCGCCGATATGATTCCCGAACTGCAGGGACGCTTCCCCATCCGCGTGGAACTCAAGTCGCTCACAGTGGAAGATTTCGTTCGCATTCTGAAAGAGCCGAAGAATGCCCTTTCCAAGCAATATATTGCGTTGATGGATACCGAAGGCATCAAGCTGGTGCTTACCGACGATGCGCTGGAAGAGGTGGCCCGCATGGCCGCCCGCGTGAATGAGACGGCGGAAAACATCGGGGCGCGCCGCCTTCATACCATCATGGAGAAACTTCTCGAAGAGATTTCCTTCGAAGGTCCAGACCTGAAGAAGAAAAACGTAAATGTGGACGCGGCTTACGTCCGGAAGCAACTGGCGGAAATCGTGAAAGATCAGGATCTGAGCAGGTACATCCTATAGATGCGGTGCGCCCTGCTCTTGAGTGCTCTGCTATTGAGCGCTCTGGTCTTTGCAGGTTGTGGCTACCCCGGAGACACCCAACCGCCCAGCCTTGGCATCCCTAATCGCGTGACCGACCTGGTCGCCGTCGAACGCGGTTCCAAGTTGGTAATCCAGTTCACCATCCCGAAAACGAACACCGACGGACTTCCTTTGAAGGAGGACCCCTACCTGGAACTTCATATCGGAAACCGGAAGCTCCACGTCACTTCCGGGCGCTACGAAACCGATGCCGCGCCCTTCTACACGCAAACGATTAAGATTGCGGTCAGGGTTCAGAACGATCGCGGCCGCGACGCAGGCTGGTCGAACATCGTGGACCTGAACGTGACCCCGGCGTTGAGTGCTCCCACCGAACTTGCCGCCAAAGCTGTCCCGGACGGAGTGCAACTGACCTGGCGAAGCGGTGAACGCCAGTTCCTGGTGTTTCGCCAGGGTCCCGGCGATTCCGCGCTGGTTCGTCTGGGCACAGCCGACGCCCGTACCTTTACAGACGAGCACGTCGAGTTTGGCCGCACCTACAAATACGCGGTCAAGACAATCAATCCCCCGGCCGAAAGCGACCTGACCGAAGCCGTTACCATCACTCCCAAAGACACTTTCGCGCCTGCGGTTCCCGTTAACGTTTCCGCAGTCGCCGGCTCCGCCAGCGTGGAACTGATTTGGGATCGCGTTACATCCCGAAACCTTGCGGGTTACCGGATTTACCGCGATGGCAAGAAAGCCGGGGAGACGAATCTGGGCCCGAGTTTCAGCGACCGCACCATTCTGCCGGGGCAACATTACCGCTATACCGTGACTAGCTTCGACCGGCTTGGCAACGAAAGCGCTCCAAGCCCGGCTGTCGAAGTTTCGACATAAACAACTGGCTTGCCGTCCCGGTTGCTAAATTGCATCTACAGAAATGAAGTTACGAAACGGGATCTGTGCAATTTGGCCTTCTTTCAAGTGACGAGGCTACCCTGGCCTTGGGCGGCGTGCTTCTGTGCGCCGCAGTCGGTTGGGGCCTGCGCTCGCATTACCGAAACCGTCCAAGACCTGCGGACCTGGAGCGCCGCCGCCGCGCCATGCTGACTGTTTATGGCAAAATGGGTGACGCTTCGATCATCCAAGCCGATGGCGCGGTAGCGATCTATTCCTACCTGGTTCGCGGGGTGGAATACACTGCCTCGCAAGATCTCTCCGGGCTCCAAGTTCGCCTTCCCCCGGACCCGTGGTCGATGATTGGTCCTGCCAGCGTGAAGTACGACCCTCGCAATCCAGCCAACTCGATTGTCGTTTCGGAGAAGTGGACCGGAATCCATCCCTCGCCCGCGGCGGATAACCGCTAGAATAGGTTCGTGAAAAAAGTTCTTATTACCGCAAGCCTTCTCGCGGCCGGGTTCCTCATCGGCCAGTCCACCGTCCCCACGCCCTCTACCGTACTGCACGTCGTCACCGTTCGCTGGACCAAAGATTCTACCCCGGCCCAGCGCCAAGCTGCCCTCGATGGGGTCAAAACCATGGCCCAAGCCTATCCTGGCATCAAACGCGTTTGGCTGAAATCGATCAAGGTTCAGCCGCAGGATTATAATGCGGCTTTTGTGATGGAGTTTGCCGATCGCAAGGCGCTGGAGGATTACGTCCAGGCTCCCGCCCATGCCGAATGGAAGAAGCTGTACGATCCGATTCACGACGCCAGCACCACTCACGACATTACGAACTGAACCGGATCGAGTCCGGGGTTCGGCGTCTTTCGCTTCCCCTAAACTGGTAGCTACATGATGCAAAGCGATATCCCGGAAGGCCTCACCTTCGACGACATACTCCTGGTTCCCGCCCGCAGCGAAGTGTTGCCCGCTGAAGTCGATACCCGCACTCGCCTGACCCGCGGAATTCCGCTGAACATCCCCATCGTCAGTGCCGCAATGGACACTGTTACCGAATCACAGCTTGCTATCGCGCTTGCCCAGCAGGGGGGCATCGGCTTCATTCATCGCAATATGACGATCGACCGCCAGCGCGAGGAGATCGATCGCGTGAAGCGCAGTGAAAGCGGAATGATTGTCGATCCTGTCACGATCGAACCGCACAAGAAGATTGCCGACGCGCTGGCTCTCATGGAACGCTTCCGCATTTCCGGCGTTCCGGTGACGCTGGAAGGCAAGCTGGTGGGCATTCTGACCAACCGCGACCTTCGTTTCGAAAATCGCGCCGACATTCCCATTTCCGACGTAATGACCAAGGACAATCTGATCACCGTCCCGGTGGGCACCACGCTGGAGCAGGCCGAAGCCATTCTGCACCGTCACCGCGTGGAAAAGTTGCTGGTGGTGGATGACCAGGGCTATCTGAAAGGCTTGATCACGGTGAAGGACATTCAAAAGAAGCTCAAATATCCCAACGCGGCGAAAGATGAGCAAGGCCGGCTCCGGGTTGGCGCTGCCATCGGTGCAACCGGAGACTTTCTCGAACGCGCCAAGGAACTGGTGAGCCGCAAAGTGGATGTGATCGCGATCGACACCGCTCACGGCCATAGTCAGCGTGTCATGGATGCGGTGCGCAGCATCAAGCGGCATCTGCCGGAAGTGCAATTGATCACCGGCAACATAGCAACCTATCGGGCCGCATGCGACTTGATTGAACTCGGGGTGGACGGCATTAAAGTGGGAATCGGCCCCGGTTCCATCTGTACCACGCGGGTGGTGTCCGGTACAGGCGTCCCGCAGATTACGGCGATCTCGGAATGCTCCCGGGCCGCGCGGCAGGCTGGAATCCCGCTGATTGCGGATGGCGGCATTAAATTTTCCGGCGATATCACAAAGGCGGTGGCCAGCGGCGCGGCTACGGTGATGATCGGGAGCCTTCTGGCGGGGACGGACGAAAGCCCGGGGGAGACGATTTTGTACCAGGGCCGCACCTTCAAGACTTATCGCGGGATGGGTTCACTGGGCGCGATGGCGAAGGGCAACACGGATCGCTACTCGCTCGACCCCAACGCGAAGTTGGTTCCCGAAGGGATTGAAGGCCGTGTGGCCTCGAAGGGTCCTCTGGCCGATTTGGTGTATCAACTGGTGGGCGGGTTGAAGGCAGGCATGGGATATTGCGGCGCCCGGGATATCGCGGCGCTTCAGGAGACAGCTCAGTTTGTGCGGGTCAGCCCCGCAGGTTTGCGCGAAGGCCACGTGCATGACGTGATCATCACGAAAGAAGCGCCCAACTACCGGGTTGAGTAGTTTGGGAAGAAAGTCGGCTTTTTCAGATCGAAACTGCAAAACGGCCCATTTCGACGGGCGTGCTGCTGTGACTCGGCGCGTTTGCTGGTTGCACCGCTAATCCGCAGCCAGGGTTCCCGTTTCAAAAGGGCCATTCCGGGAATTCTGTACGCCAAGGACCAGAATCTGAGCTGATCAAGACCCACTCCGTTGCAAGCCAGCGGAGGTAGCCGAGCCCCAGGGGAGCGTTGCCGCCTGACTCAACTCCATTCACCGATTACGATTGGGCCGGTTTGCCTACTCGTCCAGGTGCTGAACGTGAGCAGGCGCTCAAAGCGGGATGTTGCATTCTCCCTTTGTTGCATTCGCTCTTAGCGTCAGGGGTGAAAGTGGCGAGCCTTAGCGCGGGCTGAGTTTTTTCATCAGCCACGCCCGCGCCATTCGCCAATCCCTCGTGATCGTTTCCGGCGAAATGTTAAGCACAG
>JALYXI010000070.1 GCA_030947245.1 Acidobacteriota bacterium | reverse complement strand
GTCAGAAACTCGTTCATTGGCGGGACTGTGACCGCGGGTGCCCCGGTCGTCTGGATGAATCAGCAGAACTGCGTTGCTCATACTGTTGTAAGTGACAATGGAAAGTTTCCTTCTTCGTCGGACCTATAGTAGTTCTGTTCGGATCGGGGCTACTAATGCAGCGCTTGCATCAGCAACGGATACGGATTAATCGCAGTGGTGTGTTCGTACCAATGCTTATCCGGGCCTAACTTCAGAATTGCAAAGTGCAGGTGCGGATTGTTGGGCTGGGCGTCGCCGGTGCTGCCGACATAGCCCAGCACGTCGCCCTTGCGCAGCAGCATCCCTTCTCTCAGCCCGGGAGCATAGCGGTCCAGGTGGGCGTAGTAGTAGCAATAGATCCGCGGATCATCGTATTGGTACACCGTAAGGCCGCCTTTTTTGCTGTTGAATAGTTTGACCACGTTCCCTTCCTCTACCGCCATTACAGGCGTGCCGCGAGGCGCCAGTATATCGGCCGCTTCATGCTGCGTGCCGCCGCCGCGCGCGTCAGCAAAGGTATCCAGGATATCGGACCTCTTCAGGTTCGCTAAAGGCAGCGCAATCTTTATTGAATCGGTAGCGGAGGGCGCCCGGGTATCGGAATTCAGCTTGCCGTTCACCGGCATGGAGTGCGTTTCAGCCGGGGGCGCTAGCCACGCGGGATTGGGAGGCGCGGGCAGCGGAGTTGGCGTAGCGGTAGGTATTGGAGCAGCAGGCATTGTGGTGTCCGGCGCCGGCGGAGTAAGTGGCGCTTGCGCCGTAGCGGTCACCGCGGCACTGGGCTGAGCAGGGGAACTGCTCAGATTTAAGCGCCCGGTCGAAACGAGAAATACAGTCAACACCAATACCCCGGCGGCAAAACCGATCACGAACCCCGCAGCTGTACGCATCCCTACTCCGCTTTCAGAATAGCCGGAGTGCCCGGCTTCACCATGCCGGCAAGTTGAGCGGCATCCCAATTTGTAAGCCGGATGCAGCCGTGCGATTGCGTGTGACCGATGGTCTTCGGCGTAGGCGTTCCGTGTATCCCGTAGTGCTCTTTTGAAAGCGCAATCCACACTACGCCCACGGGATTGCGGGGTCCAGGAGCGATCTTCGCTTCTGCGTGCTCGCCCTTGGCGTCCCAGAACAGATCCGAATTGTAGTTGAACACCGGGTTCCTGCTGACGCCCAAAATTTTCCATTCTCCGATAGGCAGCGGATCGTGTTCGCTGCCTACGGTAGCAGGGTAAAAAGCGAGAATCTTCCCATCCGCATCCAGAGCTTCCACAGAAAGTTCATTTCCATTCACCACAACAGAAGCAGCTTTGCCCGGTGAAGCGGTCAAGACATTAGGCACGGTAATCTGCGTTCCCGCCTCTGTGAAAGTCTTTCCTAGATTCAATGCCGCTAAAAGTTCGGGCGAGCAATGAAATTTCTCCGCCAGTCCTTCTTCAGCCGATTCATAGTTCAGCGTCTTCAGCTTGGCTTGCTCTTTCATGTTCACAGGGACCTTCTCGAATGGGCCCGCCACGTCTTCGGGCGAAATGGCGTAATCCAGCAGCGCCGGCGCCGTATCCTGATTGAGCACGGTCCACATTGCTTCATCCACTGTTTCACCGGGAGGCAGTTCGTGCGCACGGCGGTATGCGGCTATTGCTACCTTCAGGTTGTGGCCATACGAACCGTCGATTTCGCCTGATGAATAGTGCGCCCGATCCATCAGAATCTGCGCCCGGATGACACTAGCTCCGTGGCTCTTGGCGCTGATTACCGGCGTAGCGGCCGCGTCATTGATTGCAGCGGGATCGACAGCAGCAGCTAGAAAGAGAAAGGCGATTGGAGTGAACACTTGTATTCCTTCGCCCGGAAGGAGCAATTGAGCCGCCATGCCGCGATTGCTACAGTGGCCATGCATTCATGTTGCCCCTACTCCAAGAGATCGAGCAGTTCCTCGCGGGCGCAACTCTGCCCGCGTTGCTCGAACCGGGAGAGCCGATTCTCCCCCTGACGGATTCGAACCACTCTTTGGAACCGAAGTCCTCCCACGTGCTCCTGCAAGCTTGGGAAGACCACCGCAATCTGAGCCGCCGCGTCGTGCGAGCCCATCAAGCGGAGCGCGGCAAGCTGGAACTTTCGGTCAACTTGTTCGGCGGCAGGGAAGGTAAGCTGCTTCTCTTGGATCTGGCCTCGCCCCACACGGCGGAGTGGCGCAAGCGAGGACGAAAGCTTGAATTTCGCGAACGCTTTCGTCACTTCTTGACTCGCCAATTTCCGGGCTGGGTTGCGCACCAGGTCTCCACTGAAACCAATCTGGAGCAGAGTCTCTCCCCAGCTTTTCCCCGTGCCTTCCTGAAGCGCGGCGCCAGCGGGATGGCCGCCATCGCCGCGCCTCCGGAAATGGACGACCCTTCCGGCATCCTGTCCTTCGGATTGATCTGGTTGAAATACCTGCGCGACCGCGAACCAAAAATCACTGTCACGGAACTGCTGCTGCTGCTGCCTGTGGGCAGGGAAACGCAAACCGCGCTACGGCTTCGGTTTCTGAACCAGACGTGCTCGCTTTTCGTCTACGGCGAAGACGATGAAGCGGCCAAAGTGGACCCGCGGGATGCGGGCAATCTGGAAACCGTACTTGCTACTTGTCATCGGGGGCCCGCCGCGCCGATTTCGGCCGCCAGCGAACTCGCGCAGGTGCCCGGCTTTGAACAGGTGCAACAGTCCGGCGAAACGGCAAGCCTCCGAATCCATGGCCTTGAATTTGCCAGATTGCCCGGACCAGCATCCGCGGCCGAACTGTTGGCGCATGCGCGCGAGCTTTCGCGGTTGCGGCGCGAACCGGGCAGCTTGCTTCATTTGAAGGAGCCTGAGCGCTGGCTGGAGTCCCGAGTGCGGGCCCGCCTGAGCCAGGTGGATCCTTCACTGCGCGTAGCTCCCGTGTATGGGCAGGTACCCGCGTTCACCGGCAGAGACCGCGGCATCGCGGATCTTCTAGCCGCCGAACATTCCGGCCGTTTAGCCGTGCTGGAGCTAAAAGCATCGGCTGATCTCCACCTCCCCCTACAGGCGCTCGATTACTGGATGCGAGTGGCGAAACACGCGGCTGCGGGCGACTTTACCGCCGCTGGCTTTTTTCCGGGAATTGCGCTTTCCCCTGCGCTGCCTAAGCTCCTGTTGGTTGCGCCTTCGCTCGAATTCCACTCCACGGCGGAAACGATTCTCAGCTTCTTCCTGCCCTCCATTGAAGTCCAGAGAATCGGGTTAGGCGCGAACTGGCGCAATGAAATTCGGGTCATGTTCCGGCTGAACGGCGCGGATCGACCATAAGTGGGCCTGGCTTGGCAGCCAGTGCATCTTTTTATCTTTCGTACAGGTTCCGGCCCTTCACGAGGCTTTCAATCTTGCGGTCTACCACGGAGCGTTTCAACATCCAAAATCCGCAATCCGGATGAACCCAGCCAATCCTTCCAGGTCCCAATCGCTTTTCCGCTCGATCAATAGCCCGTGCGATCTCTTCCGGTGTTTCTACCAAATTAGTTTTCACATCCACCACGCCGATTCCAATCTTGATGCGGTCTGTCACGCATTGCAGCGCATCCAGATCAGCCGCCGGCCGGTGTGCCAACTCCAGCACCAGGTGATCGGCGTGAAGGGAGTTCAAAAACGTAATCAGTGATTCCCACGCGCCTTTCTGAACGGTCTGGCCGCCGTAATTGCCAAAGCAAAGGTGCACGCCGCGCTGCACCTTCACTTGGTCCAGCACCGTATTGATAGCACGTGCCGCCAAGGGCGCGTCTTGTGGATTGCCCGGAATATTGGCTTCGTCCACTTGGACACAAGCGCACGGCAAATCCGCCACTTGCGCGGCCAGAACATCGGCTATCGCCATTGTCAGGGCTTCGAAATTCCCGTAATGCCGGTCGAGCAAGCTGCGCGCCAGCATGTAGGGGCTGGTGACGGTGAACTTGAAAACTCCGTTTGAAACCGAAGCGGCTGCATCGCAATCCGCTTTTAAGTTCAACGCGCCTTCCCTCAGCGCGCCCGTGACAACACCGGCGGGCTTGCGGCGAAAGTTCATAGGGGCTAGCTGGCCGAACGCATCCCAATCCGAGCGCCCCATGCGGCTGCACACACCCTCCATGGGCCGCACGAAATAGTCGATCATGCCGTTCGTGTCGGGATGATTGATGTCGAAGCGATACAACTCGCCTTCGGTCGGTAGGTCGATCCCGGCTTGGCGCTGGATATCGAACACCACGCGCGTGGCGTCCAGGCGCGCTTGTTCGGACGGGCTGGCCAGAAGCCAGTCCGGAACCGGATAAGAACCGACCGTTGTTGTTTGAATCCGGCTCAATACGATTTACTGAATCCGTTGCGCGAGTTTGTTACCGTGAACGTGCCGTCCTCGTGGGCGGAAAGCTTCAGGTAATTGCCCGAATCCCCTGTTTCCGAAGGGTTGGCGATAAACTGCTCAGGAACGTTGCTGGCGTCCCCACCCGCGACGGCGAAATGCAATTGCCAGATGTCGGCAAGGCCGGGCGATTCACGCACTACCTTCCACGCTTCGGGGCTGCCACCCTTGCGCGCGCCGTTATTCATAATCGCCACCTTGGGATGCAGCGCGTCCACAATGGCCGCGGGGCCGGACATATCCATGCCATGGTGAGTGGTCAGATAAACGTCCACTGTGCCAATGCGGTTCGACGGGCAAACCAGCTCATATTCTTTGTTCCAGGTAAGGTCGCCCAAATCGACCATTTTGAATCTCCCATAGCGGATCAGCGTGCCGAGGGAGCGGCCGTTCTCCGACTTGTCGACGGGCCGCATTTTGGCGCCTTCGCAATAAGGATTAGGCGTGCCCGCATCCGAAATCTGATTACCGGCTGCCGTCAGAACCTTTACATCCAAACCCTTTACCGGAATATTATCGCCCGGCTTTACTTCCATGTGCTTGCCGGATTCGCGAACCTTGGCATAGGCATTAAATAGCTTGTCCTCCTCAGCGCCATGTTCGAAAGACGTCCCATGGTCGACGAAATTCCTGATAGGAAGCAGCGCAGCCAGTTGGGGAACGCCGCCCACATGGTCGGTGTGAAAGTGCGTAATCACCAGGTAATCGATCTGCTTGACTCCGGCAGCTTTCGCCGCCGCGGCGATCCGGTTTGCGTCCCTGCTATTGAAACCAGGCCAGCCCGTATCGATCAGCATGGATTCGCCCGCCGGAGAAACGAAGAGCGTGGCTTGTCCACCTTCCACATCGATGAAGTAAACGTCAAGACTTTTTGGCGCGGCCGAAGCCGCGGCCGCGGAAAATAGGAGGAGCAACCACCAGCGTTTCATGATCGAGAGAATCGTATCATATACGTTTACGTTCGGGAACAAACAGCCCACGGCCAACGTATCAATTTTTTAGAATGCCTTACTGCAGCCATTGCGGATCCGTCGCCCACGAGCGTGACCGGTTCTGCGCAAAGTGCGGCGAGCGGCAACCTGCGGCCGCTCCGCCGTCCGGCGCCGAACCGCTTGAAAATCTAAGCCCTCGCGTGGCGTCGATTCTCTGCTACGTGCCGGTGATAGGGTGGGTGCTGGCCGTTGTCATTTTAGCGGCGCGGAAGTTCAGAAACGATGCACTGGTCCGCTTCCATGCTTTCCAAGGGCTGTATCTCTTTGCGGTCTGGCTATTCATTCACTGGGCAGTGCGGCCCGTATTCCAGGATTTCGATGTTCCCGGGTACCGCGTGGACCGGCTGCTGGAAGCCATCCTGTTCGGCATCTGGATTTTTATGATCGTCAAAACAAGCCATGAGGAGCGGTACGTGCTTCCCCTGATCGGCGAGTTGGCGCAGCGTTCCGCATCTGAATACTAAGCGCCTTTTACCGGATGATTCGGTCGAGCTCCCCGATCGGCAAATCGTTGATACTCGCTTCTCTCCGCTGCATCAGTCCGCTTTCGGCGAACTCCCACAACTCGTTGCCGTAGCTGCGAAACCATTGGCCGCTGTCGTCATGCCACTCGTACTGAAATTTCACAGCCATCCGGTTATTGCGGAATCCCCAGAGCTCCTTCTTGAGGCGGTAATCCAATTCTCTGCGCCACTTGCGGCGAAGAAACTCGGTAATAGCTGCGCGGCCTTCAAGGAACTCAGTGCGGTTGCGCCATTGTGTGTTTTCCGTGTATGCGGCCGCCACAAGGCCGGCATCACGTGTGTTCCAAAGGTCTTCGGCAAGCTGCACCTTCTGTGCTGCGGATTCAGGGTCGGTAAACGGCGGGACAATCAGCTCCGGCATTTGTTCATTGTGTCACCGGCGTAAAAAGCTTTGGTATAATTATTCATAAAGACGAATAAATATGCGTTTTCAGGTGGGGGTCGCCGGCCATAGCGGTTATAGCGGCGCCGAAATCATTCAAATTCTCCGCCATCATGCGTCGGTCGAGCCGGTGCTTCTGCAACATCGCGAGACCCCGGGGCGTAATGGAGTGAAGCAGTCATCCCATATCCGGGAGCTTCCCTTGACCGCCAGTGCGGTCGAGCAAGCTCGATTGGCAGTGGTTCTGCTCGCCACCGCGCCCGAGGTATCTATTGAGTCCGTGCCGTGGTTACTCCGTGCCGGTACACGGGTTATCGACCTGAGCGGGGCATTTCGTCTCCAAACCGCTGAGCGGTACGAGCGCTGGTACCAGGCGCCGCACACCGAACCCGCACTGCTGGCCGAAGCGGTTTATGGTCTACCGGAATTTCATCGTGAACAGGTCCGGGGTGCGCGCCTGGTGGCGAATCCAGGTTGCTATCCCACAGCTGCCAACCTGGCTCTCCGGCCGTTGGTCGAAGCGGGCCTGATTGAACGCGCCTCCGGCGTCGTTTGCGACGCTAAATCAGGAGTCAGCGGAGCAGGTCGAAAAGCATCTCTCCGAACAAGCTTCTGTGAGGTTGCGGAAAATTTTTCCGCTTACTCCGTGCTTGGCCACCGCCACGTGCCGGAAATCCTGCAAGTGTCCGGTCTGGAAGAGCGCGAGCTCAGCTTCACCGCCCAACTGATTCCGGTAGAACGCGGAATTCTGGAAACGATTTACTTTCGCGCCGCCGCCCAGAATCTTGCGAGATTGCAGTGTGTCTACGAGAGTCGTTACAGCGGGGAGCCCTTCATTCGGATCTATCCGCCAGGCTCGCTGCCTGACATTCGCGGCGTGGCCCGGACCAATTTTTGCGATATTGGCTTTGTAGCCGACCCGGAAACCGGCCGTGCTGTGGTGGTCAGCGCCATCGACAATCTCGGCAAAGGCGCCGCAGGTCAAGCGGTCCAGAACCTGAATTTGATGCTGGGGCTGCCGGAGACCGAGGGCCTACTTTGAGAATTCTGATCAAAATCGGCGGCACGCTGCTCGATTCCCCGGAACATCGCCACTCACTCGCCTCGCAGATTGCGGAACTTTCCGGAAACGGGCACAAGCTGGCTGTCGTTCACGGCGGTGGGAAGCAGATTACTGCGTTTCTTTCGGAGCGTAACGTGGAAAGCCGCTTTGTCGACGGGCTGCGGGTGACCACGGCGGCCACGATGGACGCCGTTCTCAAAGTGCTGGCCGGAACAGTGAATGGAGAACTAGTATCGGCGCTGACCCACGCGGGGGCGGGAGCGGTGGGCCTCACCGGCCTTGATGGATGGTTAGTTCAGGCGGAGCGAATGAGCCCGGAACTTGGAGCGGTTGGACGGATTACCGGCGCCAACTCCCGCTTGCTCGACGTTCTTTCCGACGGCGGCTTTATACCGGTAATCGCCTGCGTTGCAGGCGATTCCGAGGGCCGGTTCTGGAACGTCAACGCAGATCAAATGGCGGTCGCCTGCGCTTCGGCATTCCAAGCGGACCGCTTGATTTTCCTGACGGATGTGAAAGGAGTCTTGGGAGCGGACGGGTTGATTTTTCCCGCCCTGAGCGCGCGTGAAGCACGTGAGTTGATCGATTCCGGGGTTGCAAAAGGGGGAATGATGGCGAAACTGAATGCCGCCGCTCTTGCCATCGACGATGGCGTCGCGCAGGTTCGTATCGCGCCCGGGTTTGAAGCACTCATACTCAACCGGTTGCTATCGGGCGAAGCTTTAGGAACGGTAATCGAGGAATTCCGGTGATCAGCGCCTTGACCTTGGAGAGTATCGCGGAACCACTGGCGGGCGGTGGCCCACTCACGGTTCGCAAAGCCGCAATGCATGATATTGAGCCACTGCTGCAGCTTATCAATGGCTATGCCGCCCAAGGAATTATGCTGCCGCGCACAGAGTTTGAATTGTCGGAAAATATGCGTGACTTTTCCGTTATATATTCCGGAGATCAGCTTATTGGATGCGGCGCTTTGCATTTTTACAGTCCCACCATGGGAGAGATCCGCTCCTTGGCGGTTGCCGAGCGCGCCAAGACGAGGGGGGCTGGCCGGCTGGTAGTCGAAGCGCTCATCAACGAAGCTCTAGAATACTCATTAAATGCTATCTTTGCATTTACTTACGTGCCACAGTTCTTTGCCAAGGCAGGCTTCGCTGAAGTCGAACGCGGCGAACTGCCACTCAAAGCCTGGAAGGATTGCCTCCGCTGCCCCAAATTCCAGTGCTGTGATGAAGTTGCCGTTCTGCGCATCCTGAAGCCTGAAAGATGGATTTCCGGCTCGGGCGGCGCCCCGGAGCCCGGAACTTACATTCAACTTCCTACCATGCGGTAATCCAGTACGAATAATATTTTTGATTTTCTGAGAATAGTCTAAACAATTTCTACCAAGAGTCTGTACAATTCATACCAGCCGGAAAATAATCGGCGGCTGAACGAGGACTCAATGAGAGCTCAGACTATTGAAGTCAAAGAAGCAACCGGCAGGATTCTTTGTTGCACCATTTTCCGTTCGGGAGGAAAAAAACTCCTCGCGAAGGGCCATATTATGCGGGACGAAGACGTCCGGGTTCTCGAATCCGAGGGGATGGACCGGATCTGGGTTACTGAGTTGGAAGAAGGGGAACTTGGCGAAGACGAGGCAGTGTGCGCGATCGCGGGGGAGGTTGGCTGCGGATGCTATGAAGTAAAACTAGCCGCCGGTGGACGCGCCAACTTGCTGGCCACCGAGAACTGCTCGGTCCTGGTAGATGACGATCTGTTGAAGCAGGTAAATTGCACCGCGAGCGTGGTGATCGCAACCGTCTCGAACTTCACGTTTGCCTTGGCCGGCCAACGGATCGCGACGGTGAAAAGCGCTCCGTTCGCTGTTTCCCAGTCCGATCTAGACGGCTTGGTGGCAATGCTGAAAGACCGCGGCCCCATCATGCAAGCGCGGCCGATCCGGAACCCCTCACTGGCGGTTCTGTACACGGATCCGCTCAATGGAGACCGCGCGCGCCTGATGTTCGAGGGCATCATGCGGCAGCGTTTAGAGCGGTTTGCAATGCCTGCCCCGGTTTCGCTGGCCTGTGTCGAAGAGGAAGAGCAGGTTACCCGGGGACTGCAGCATCTGCTCAGAGCCCGGCCCTCTTTGATTCTGATGGCTTCCACTACCGCGCCTGCAGGTCCGGAAGACGTGATCGGGCGCGCCATGGTGCGCGCCGGGGCGCAGATCGAAAGATTTCTCACGCCCGTCGAGCCAGGAAATTTAATGATGCTCTCCTACAAAGACGACATCCCCATCGTCGCCGCACCCGGCTGTTTCCGGTCCGCCAAAGCGAACGTAGTGGATCTGGTGATGCCGCCGCTGCTTGCAAAGTACCGCATTTCCACCTGGGAGATGGCGTGTTTGGGACACGGCGGATTGCTGGGCTGAGTTCCGTCCAACCGCTCATGCACAGCGAATCCCTAAACGGGCAAAGTCCAGCATAAGCTGTTCGGCGGAGTTGAACACCAGCGCGGCCATTCCGGCACGTTCCGCTCCCTTGGCATTTTCCGGAAGATCGTCGATAAACAGGCATTCCGCCGGCGCACATCCCGCTTGCCGAGCCGCGTGAAGGTAGATCGCCGGGTCCGGTTTCATAACCCGCACCTTGTAAGAAAGGATCAGGTGATCGAAATGCCGGAGTAGCGGGTATTCCTTTTCCAACCCCGAAAAATGAATCGCATTGGTGTTTGAAAGTAGCAGCAGCCTGTAATGCCGGCGCAACCCGATCAGCAACGATTCGGGAATCAGCGTCTCCGGCAGAAAAATCGAGTTCCAGATGCGGGAGAACTCGGGAAGTTCCATTCGGATTCCAAGCGCTTCGACAATTTGCGAAACGAACGGCTCCGGCTCGATCAGTCCCGTTTCAAACTCGTTCACAAGACCGGTCGCGCCAATCCGGGCGCGGATCTCTTGCGTATTCATAGAACAGAGCGCCGAAAGCTGCCGGTAGCCGCGTTCAAAATCGAAAGGGACGATGACGCGGCCCAGGTCAAAGATAATGGCTCGGAAAACAGGAGAGTGCGGTTTCAAACGGGCCATGATAGCGCAACTTGAACCCTAGTACTTTTTCTATTTGAAAGTGTAAGAGACTGAGGAACATTCTATTTGCAAGTGTGAGAAGATTGAGCGACAAAGCAGGGGTGCCTCTGTTCGCACTCTTGTTCGCACTCTAAAGTCTGGCGGGGAGGGTCCAACTTAAGTGAAACTGCTTTTTCTCACACTGCTTACGTCATCGGCGAGTCTGCTGTGCTGGCAGCGGGCACAGATGGATGCTCCGCAAGTGGAATCTCCGCAAGTCTCCGGCTCCAATTGTTCGTTCACCTCGAAACCGGATGAATTTCTCCTCCGTGAGTTGCGCGTTCGCCGGGAACTTGTAGGGCGGGTCAAACAATTGGATTCCGCGGCGCGGCGCGATTCGACCGCGCTACCCCTCACTGTTGCCGCCAGCGCTATCCCGCAACGTAATTTTATCGACAACATCCTCTTCAACAGGATGACCGCGGCGCGGGTTCCTTCCGCGGCCTTGTCCACCGATGAGGAATTTCTTCGCCGCATCACTCTCGATCTGACTGGCCGCATCCCAAGTCCGGCCGATATCCGCGCCTTTGAAGCTGACACTTCCACCGTCAAGCGCGACGCCGTAATTGAGCAACTCCTGAACTCACAGGAGTTCATCGATAAATGGACAATGTGGATGGGCGATCTGCTTGGCAACGTTTCGCAGGCAGGCAACGTATCGCCGGGCCTGGGCGGCCGCGATTCGTTTTACAACTACATGAAGTCGGCCATCGGGACTGACAAATCATTCCGCGATATCGCTTATGAGATGGTGACCGCGATCGGCGACACGAGTGACCCTGCAGGCGGCGGACCCTCGAACTTTATCTATCGCATGCAGACCCCCATGGGTCCAGTGCAGGATTCTTACGACACCAGCTTTGCGAAATCGGCCAATACGTTTCTCGGGATTACCTACTACGATTGCCTGCTCTGCCACAACGGCCGTGGGCACCTTGACGGAATCAGCCTGTGGGGCAGTTCCGTCACCAGGGTCGATGCCCAGAAAATGGCCGCTTTCTTCTCCCGGCTGAACTTCAACATACCGCGCACGTCGCCTAACGTCTATGACGGCATGTATAACAGTTGGCGGGTGTTGGACAGGGCCAGCGGCAGTTACGACCTGAATACCACATTCGGGAACCGGCCGAACCGGACCGCAATCGGCGCCGTGAAGACGCTAACCCCGGTTTACCGCGGTGGCCAGGAACCCGCATCCGGTCAGAACTGGCGGGATGCATTCGCCAAGCAGATGACGGCCGATCCCATGTTCGCGCGCAATTTCGCGAACCGGTTATTTAAAGCTTTCTTCAATATGGGATTAGTGGACCCCGTGGACAATATGGACCCGGCCCGGTTGGATCCCGCCAATCCGCCTCCGGCGCCGTGGGACCTTCAAGCCGCGAATCCTGAACTCCTGGAGCGGTTGGCACAGGAGGCCGTTCGGGTCGACTTTCAACTGAAAGACTTCATGCGGCTTCTGGTGCAATCGTCCGCTTACCAGTTGAGTTCGCGCTACGACGCCGCCTGGAACATCGATTCCATTCCACTGTTCGCGCGCCATTATCCGCGGCGCTTGGATGCGGAAGAGATTCACGATGCAGTGGTCAAGGCCACCGGTATACCTGGAAACTACAACGTAAACGGCTCCGCGGCGCCGCTCGTTCAGTGGGCCATGCAGCTTCCTGATCCACTTGCGCCCGCAGGCGGAGGCGCCAATATACTGAACGCCTTTTTGCGGGGGAATCGCGATTCGGCTCAGCGCAGTTCCGCCGGCAGCATTCTCCAACGCCTCACCATCATGAACGACAGCTTCGTCACCAGCCGTACTAAGGTAGCGGCCTCACCCACCTTGCAGGCCGCTGCGAAAATGACAGATAACAAAGCACTCGTGAACGAATTGTTTCTCACCTTTGTTTCGCGCGCTCCCAGTGCGGACGAGCAAACCAAAGCCGTCGCGTATCTGACTGCCGCCACCACGGCTACGGCCCGGAACAATGCCCTCGAAGATCTGGCTTGGGCGCTAGTAAATAAAATCGATTTCCTTTACTCCTACTGAGACTTCAGA
Source organism: Acidobacteriota bacterium (assembly GCA_030947245.1). Taxonomy (GTDB): domain Bacteria; phylum Acidobacteriota; class Terriglobia; order Bryobacterales; family Bryobacteraceae; genus JALYXI01. Next base: position 1,990 of record JALYXI010000070.1, on the reverse strand, counting down.
TGAAAGACAAATTCGGATTCGACGCGTCCTTGCAGACAGGAAGCTTTTTCTGGAAGCGCCCCACGCTGGGGCGCCGGACTTTCTTCCGCCATGTGGCCTCAGCCGTAGGCGGTTATTACCTGATGCCTTCGCGACCCTATGAAACCGTGGCGCGCGCGGCGGCAACCCCCATCAATAAGGCGAAGAAGGTGATCTTCGTCCTGATGGGCGGCGCACCCAGCCACACTGACACGTTCGATCTGAAAGTGGGCAGTTGGACACCTGCCAGCTTCAATCCAACCAGCTACGGAGACATCCTGTTTCCCCAAGGCTTGATGCCGAATCTCGCGAATCAGATGGATTCCGTCGCGCTGGTCCGCTCCACCCGCTCCTGGGCCGCCGTCCACGGGCTGTCGCAAACCTGGTGGCAGATTGGGCGCAACCCGGCGCAGGCGCTTTCAAAGATAGCCCCTCACATCGGTTCCGTCGTAGCGATTGAGAAACGCAGCCAGGACACCGATAAGACGCTGCCCGCCTTTGTCTCGCTCAATACAGCCTCGGGCCCCGGAACCGGATATCTGCCTCCGGAAAACGCGCCTTTTTATATCAGTCCGAACGGTGGCGGATTGCCCAATGCCTCGCACCCGGACGGCCAGCCGCGGTTCGAAGCTCGCTACGCGCTCCACCAGGGTCTGGATGCCGAGTTGATGCAGAATTCTCCCTACGGAGCAGTCACCCAGGAGATGGTGGCTTTCGATGCCAACGCCCACAATCTGATGTACAACCCGGATGTCGCCAAAATCTTTACCTTCGCCCAAGACGAGCGGAACCGCTACGGGAATACCGGTTTCGGCAATGCCTGCATCACCGCGCGCAACCTTCTGGCGGCGAATAAAGGAACGCACTTCGTCCAGATTTCAATTGGCGGTTGGGACATGCACCAGAACATTTACGCGCCGAATTCACTCCCCAACCTGGCCAGGCAATTTGACAACGGCCTGGGCACGCTCATTGCGGACTTGAAAGCCGCGGGTACGCTGGACGAGACGCTGATCGTAGCTATGGGCGAATTCGGACGGACAGTAGGCGCTCCGAATCAGGCTTCGGGCCGCGATCATTTTCTCCAGCAGACTGTTTTGTTCGCGGGAGCTCAAATTCGCGGACGCCAAGCGATCGGCGCCACCGATAGTCTCGGTTCCGCTACGGTGGATCCGGGTTGGTCCCGGAACAGGGATGTCCGGCCGGAAGATATCGAAGCCACCATCTACTCCGCGCTCGGGATCGATTGGACGACGGTTCGCCGTGACGACCCGTCGGGCCGCGGCTTCGATTATGTTCCGTTCGCCTCCGAGCAGGATCTTTACGGTCCAATTCACGAACTCTGGAACTAAAACCCTTCCGTCCTGCGCGTGCGGTCCGTCCGCGCAATCTCACGCTCGCTCGATATTTTCCATTCCCCGTGAAACGGGCGCAGTACCATCTCTTCCTTGGTTGAGCCCGCGAAATGACGGCTGGGAAAACTCCAACTCTTGTCGAAAGAAACCACGGCCCAACTCGGCGTAATCCGGTTCAGCGTGACGTTGTTGATTTCGAAGCGCTCGACATTCCCGATCATCGAAAATACGCGCTCCTTCTCCCTCCGCAGTTGTTGCGAACTTACGGCTTTGGCTCCAAAAAGCTGATCCACCACGGGCGCATAGCACTCCACCTGCTCGGCTACGTTCCGCTCTCGCGTGGAATCCACCCACTTGTTCAATACAGCCGTGATTTGCGCTCGCGCACTTTGCTGCGCGGGCGCCACGGCGATATCCGGTACTGGAACCGGCTGCGTCCCGGCCGCCGGTTTCGTCTCTGTTTTATGAGCGGGCCGCTCTTTCGCCAATGGCCTCTGCTGCATACGAACCGGCGTTCCGGAAGGATGGAAAAGCCAAACAAAGAGGAAAGCGAAGATAACCACCAGGGCCCCCACGGCGAGAGCCTCGGCACTGGAGCGCGCCAGCGATTTACGTGC
>JALYXI010000069.1 GCA_030947245.1 Acidobacteriota bacterium | reverse complement strand
GGCTTGAGCCATCCCGTTTTCCAGTACGACGTTGTGGGGCTGCGCAGCATAGCGGACGCGGATCAACTCCGCGGCATGGGTTGCGTTTTCCAGCGTATCCGCCACGGCTACTCCAATGGGCTGATTGCTGTACAAAACGCGATCGTCCTGCAGCAGGTTCAGTTTGCGGCTGGTAGGGCGGGCGGGGGATGAGCCTTGTGGCTGTTCCGGAAGTTTGGGCGTGTTCCGGTGCGTCATCACGGCAAGTACGCCGGGGGCGCGTTCCGCTTCGGCGATGTCCATTGCGGTGATGCGGCCCGCGGGAATGGTGCTCATCACAAGAACGGCATGGGCGAGATTGGGGATGGGATGTTCGGCGGCATAGACAGCGCGGCCAGTAACTTTCAGGCGGCCGTCGACGCGATTGAGGGGCTTGCTGACAGATTCTTCCATGGCGATTCCGTTTAGGCGCGGGAGGCCGCGTTCGTGAGCGCGCGAACAATGGCCCGCTGCGCGAGTTCTACCTTGAAGGCATTGTGTGGATAGGGCACCGCGTCGCGGACCGCGAGAGCAGCGGCGGCGCGGTATGCGGCTTCGTCAGGTTGCTTGCCCACCAGGGCTTGTTCCGCCGCAGGAACACGCCAGGGCTTGTGAGCGACTCCGCCCAACGCGATGCGCGCTCCACGGATTCGATTGCCGTCGAGATCGAGAACCGCCGCTACGGAGACCAGGGCAAAGGCGTACGAGGCGCGGTCACGGACTTTGGTGTAGTTCCAGTGACGGGCCGCCGCGGGATAAGGCGGGAGTTCGATTGCAGTGATCAGTTCGCCCTGCTGCAGGTTCGTGTCGATCTCGGGAGTGTTGCCGGGAAGCCGGTGAAAGTCGGCAATCGGGATGCGGCGCGAGCCTTTGGGGCCATCCACCAGGACCACCGCTTCGAGGGCCGCGAGCGCGACCGACATGTCACCGGGATTTGTGGCAATGCACTGGGGACTTGCACCGAGAATGGCGTGTATGCGATTGATGCCGTTGCGCGCGGCGCATCCGGAGCCGGGATTGCGCTTGTTGCATTCCGTAAAGCCCACATCGTAGAAGTAATAACAGCGGGTGCGCTGCATCAGGTTGCCGCCTGCCGTAGCAAGGTTGCGCAACTGCGCGGAGGCGCCCGAGAGCAGGGCGTCTGAAAGCACCGGGTAATTACTTCGGACCAGCGGGTGGTTTGCCATGTCGCTGTTACGCGCGAGCGCGCCGATGCGGAGACCACCCTCCGGGAGCGCCTCGATAGCGGAAAGCGGCAGGCGGTTGATGTCGATCAGGCCGGTGGGCTGTTCGACGCCATACTTCATCAGGTCAACCAGGTTGGTGCCACCGCCGATGAACTTCGCGTGGGGGTTCTGAGAAGCAGTCCGGATGGCGGAACGGGCGTCTTGGGCGCGGGAATATTCGAACGGCTTCATGCGAGAGAGCCTCCCCGCTCGGCCGCTTGCACCGCCGCCACGATGTTCGGGTACGCCCCGCAGCGGCAAATGTTGCCGCTCATCCGTTCGCGAATTTCCTCGGCGGTGACGGCGGCAGGGGCGGTGCTCCGAACGTCGGGAGTGACGAAGCTCGCGGTTCCCGCTTTCAACTCATCCAGAAGCGCGACGGCCGAACAGATTTGCCCGGACGTGCAATAGCCGCACTGGAATCCGTCGTACTGGATGAACGCAGCCTGGACGGGATGAAGCTGGTCACCGGTTGCGATCCCTTCTATGGTGGTGATTTTGTCGCCTTCGTGCATCATGGCGAAAGTCAGGCACGAATTCACGCGCCGTCCGTTGAGAAGGACGGTGCAAGCCCCGCACTGCCCGTGGTCGCAACCCTTCTTTGTGCCCATCAGTTGGAGGCGCTCGCGCAGGGCATCGAGCAGGGTTACGCGAGGTTCAATATTCAGGCGGTGGGTTTGACCGTTGACGTTCAGTTCCACCGCGTTGGTTGACGCGGCCGTCTGACCGAGAGCTTCGCCTGTAAGTAAAGAGGACGCTGTGGCAATGGAAGCGGAGCCTACGAACTCACGCCGGGTTGTGCTTTGATCTTCGTCCATGGAGTTTGAGCCGGTATTACCGCTGAGCAGGAAGTCTGCCATATTGTGTTTAATCACTATGCTGCGAACTCTTGGTATTGCTGTTCTTGCATGCGCTTCCGGATTGGGCGGCGCGGCTGTGGACCGGAAGGACGTTGCATACGCCCACCCGGACGGGAAGCCGGTGCTGCTGGACGTCCATGTTCCGGATGGGCCGGGACCTTTCCCGGCAGCCATTCTGGTGCACGGCGGAGGCTTCGATGAAGGCAGCAAGAGCACAAACGTAAGGCCCTTGTTCGATGTGCTGGACAAAGCGGGTTTTGCCTATTTCAGCATCGATTACCGGCTAGCGCCGGAATTTCAGTTTCCGCAATCGATCGAGGATGTGAATAGCGCAATCCGGTGGGTGAAGGCGAACGCGGCCGCTTACCGGGTGGATGTTTCGAAGATCGCGTTGATTGGGGAATCGGCGGGTGGATTTCTGGTGAACTATGCAGGCACGCACGAAACGCCCGCAACACGGGTTGCCGCGGTGGTCGATTTCTACGGGCCGGTGGATTACGGAGCATTGGCTGAGTTGCGGCGCGACCATCCGGAGCGGTTCAACATGGCGAGCGTGAACCGGCACGCGGCGCACGGAGGGGGGATTCACTTTTTCGGGGTGGAGCGCCTGGACCCGGAGGGCCTTGCGAAGCTGCACGAGATTTCGCCCATCGCGGCGGTTCACAAAGGGATGCCGCCATTTCTTTGCATCCATGGGACGAAGGATGACCAGGTAACTTACCAGCAATCGCCAGACCTGTGTCAGGCAATGCGCAAGGTGGGGGCGGCGTGCGAATTGATCTCGGTGGAAGGCGGCGGACATGGGATGGGGAGTTGGAAAACTCCGGAAATGCAGCACTGGAAGCCGGAGATGGTGGCGTGGCTGAAGCGGACGCTGCAGGTGCGCTAAATGCGCCGCAGCCCGGAAACGGCGGTTCCATTCGATGGCTGATGATATCGCTGGCTTTCCTGGCGACGGTCATCAATTATCTCGATAGGCAGACACTTTCCGTGATTGCGCCGGTGCTGCGAAAGCAGTTCCACATGACCGATGTGGACTATTCGCGAGTGGTGTTTGCATTCCTGCTGGCATATACGATTTCGAACGCCGTGTCGGGCGGGTTCATCGACCGTGTGGGCACAAAGGCAGGATACGCGATCTGTATTACCTGGTGGTCCATCGCTTCCATGCTGCACGCGCTGGCACGCGGGCCGGTGAGCCTGGGAGTATTCCGGTTCTTGCTGGGCATCGGCGAGGCCGGCAACTGGCCGGCGGGCGTAAAGGTGGCGACCGAGTGGTTTCCTGTGCGGGAGCGGGCGCTGGCATCGGGGATCTTCAATAGCGGTTCTTCGATCGGAGCAATGCTCGCGCCGCCGGTTGTCGCGTGGATTGTGCTGCAATTCGGATGGCCGGCATCGTTCGTTTTGGTTGGGACTACCGGATTCTTATGGGTTGCCGTCTGGCTGGCGTTGTACCGCTCACCACCCGGCGCGCCACGGAAACCGGATCAGCCGGCGCCGCTCTGGCGCTTGGCGCGAACTCCATGGATGATGCGTTTCACTCTCTCGAAAGTCTTCAGCGACCCTGCCTGGTATTTCTATATCTTCTGGTTCCCGCAGTACCTGAGTTCGGCGCGGGGTTTCGACC
>JALYXI010000059.1 GCA_030947245.1 Acidobacteriota bacterium | reverse complement strand
TAATTAATATAACCGACCGCTTCCGGACCGATACCGGCTTCCTCCATGGCCATCCCAATGGTTCGCGCCGGCTCTTCTCCGCATTCTTCCAGCCGTACCCGGTGAAAGGCTTCGCAGGTTGAACCGTACCCCACAATTTCCCCGTAAATGTGCGCGCCGCGCTCCCGTGCGTGTTCCATCTCTTCAAGCACGAAAAACCATGCGCCCTCACCGATGACAAAGCCGTCCCGGTCCTTCGAAAAAGGCCGGGAAGCCCGCTCCGGCTCGGAGTTCCAACTGGAGGTCAGGATCCGCATCAGCATGAAGCCTCGCATGATCAGCGGTGCAATGGGAGCATCCACGCCTCCAGCCAGAACCATATTCAGCATGCCTGCCTGGATGTTCCGGTAGGCATAGCCGATGGCATCGGTCGAGGACGTGCAGCCGGTTGAAACGATATGGCTCATGCCGCGGAATCCGAAGCGCATGGAGATCTCGCTCGAAAGTGTCCCGATTGTGCCTGTCGGGATGGTGTACACGCTGCATTGCTTAATGTGACCGGCATAGAACAGGCGGTACTGTTCCTCTGTAAATTCCTGGCTGCCCCCGCCGGAACCTACCAGGACCCCTACGCCCCGCAACTGCTCGCGGGACATGGCGGCCCAATCGAGACAGGCATCGCGAAGCGCCTCCGCAGCGGCGGTCGCGGCGAGTGGAACCACCCGTGAAACGTGCTGGCGGTCCTTCGGATCCACCCACTCCGTTTCGTCAAAATCTCTTACTTCCCCAGCCACTTGCACCGAATGCTGGGAAGGATCGAACCGGGTAATTCGGCGCACACCGCTTTTGCCCCGTTTCGTAGCCTCCCAGAAGTTTTCCCTGCCAATCCCGTTGGGACTGACAGCCCCGATTCCTGTAACGACCACGCGGCGTTTCATGATGGGGACTTTGCGTTCTTACCTTTCGTCAGTATAGGCTGTTTTCATGACCCATGCCGCCAGGCTCAAGCAATGACGGGCAATTCGCGCTTGGCCCTGGCCGGGTTGGAAGCGGGGGTTTCCGGTTCCCTGGCCATGCTGGGTTGGTTGGGCATGGCCTCCCTTTTCTTCCATCGAAGCGTGTGGTGGGTACCGAACCTGTTCGCGGGTGTTTTCTACGGGGATGCTTCTTTGAAATACGGTTTTGGCCGCTACACCGTCGCGGGGATTTCTCTTGAACTTTTCCTCTATGGATGCATAGGCGCCGGGTTCGGCCTGTTCTGGCGGGAGCGTCCCGGCGGATTGCGCGTCCTTGGGTTCGCCCTCCTGATTTCTATTGCGGCCTATTATCTTCTGATTCGCGTGGCTTGGAAGTCGTTGAGCCCGGCGGCAAGCCTGTATGGCCCGGACCGTCAGATTCTGATCGGTCACCTGCTGTATGCGCTCCTACTTAGCCGCTTTCCGCGTTATCGCGACGCGCTTTGAAGTAAATATTGCGGCCGGTCCGCTAACCGGGGCAAAATTCCGGCGCCGGATCGCAGGACGCAGGTGGCATTCCCGGTCCGGCCTTCGACGCTGACCTGGCCTTGGCTCCGGCGCACCCGGTAAGAAATTCCTGGTAGCGAATCCCCGTATCCGCCGGGAGAGACAAAAATCCCGCCTTCGGCGCTCAGCTGGATCGTGAAATCCTCCGGTTCGGAGCCGAGCCGCGCCACTTCGAAGATCTTTTCCGCGTCGCTTAGAAAGCTGCTCACAATTCCTGTATCGGCTGAGATTTTGGGATTTAGAGGAATTCGGGTCAGGTTCAGCTTCAATGATCGTGTTAACGGCGCTCCTTCGGCTTCCACCCGAAGTGGTCGGTCCTCTTCCTGACGGCATTCGAGCAACGGCTTATATTCTCGGCGGGGAAGCAGATGGACCTCGGTTGAGGGGAACGGTCCTTCCCGTTGGAGGAGATTGGATACTTCTCCGAACGGACGGCGTCGGTTTATAGCGAGGGTACCGGCTGCAACTTTACTACTGCGCTTTGCCCGCGCTCAGCAGATTTGCGAAGATCCGGTAGGCGCCCGGAACACCCGCGGGCAATTGCCGGAACCAGGAATAGGAAGAGAACACGTAAGCGCCCTTTCCATACCGCGCAAACAGAGTCCCCCCGGGTAGCCCCTTCTCATCCGGATCATGGCTCGAAAACACGGTCTGATACCGGGGGTCCCATTCGCTTGCGAAGTATAGGCCGCGCTCTTGAACCCAGCCATCGAAATCGTGCGCGGAAATTATGTTGGGAACCCGCAGCAGTGGCCCCTTCATGCTCAGAAACTCCACAGGCGCTTCTTCTACAGTCACGCGCTCCCGGCCTAGTTTAAACGGGTACGGCCCCAACTCGCCCAATCCGGTTTCCGTCGCGCGGCCAAAACGGCGGTCTTCCATTACGTTGTATTGCACCAGCAGAGTTCCGCCGTTCCTCATGTAATCCAGCAGGCGCTGCCGGTTGGCGCGCAAGTCGCTCCGGACGTTGTAGGCGCGAACGCCTGTGACAATGGCATCGAAGCGCCGCAAATCCCCCCGCGTCAAATCGTCCGAACTCAGCAGGGTGACATCGCATCCCATCTGCCGGAGAGACTCGGGCACTTGGTCGCCCGCTCCCATCACATAACCCACGTGTTTGGCGAGAACGGTCAAAGGCGCCTTGCGCAACAACCCATCCGAAGGAATCAAGACTGTTTGCGGTTCGATGTGCGTGTAATCGATTACGTCCACACCGGCACGGATTTCAGTAGACCCGACACGAGCCGAGGCCCGGAAATGTGCGGGGACCGGACCGTTTTCCGGTCCAAAGGAAATCGGCGACACGGTGAAGGTCAGTTCCTGCTGCTCCCCTTGGGCCCGCAACTGGAACGGCCGCGAGGCCGGTTCGATCCGCCAACCCGCATCCGCTTCCACACGGACTTCTCCCGAAGCGGCTCCAATATTGGACTTCACCTGCACTTCGAGCGCGCGCGAATCTCCGTTGGTAAACACCAGCACGCTGGAGGGAAGATCCACCGAGACAGGCGGCGCCACAATGAACGGCCGAGTCAATTCGCCCCGCGCCCGGTCCACGTAGCGGTAGTGCACGGGCCGGGTCAGCCGCAGTTGCTCCGCGCCGGCCTGTACGGTAAATTCGGCGATCATCACCGGCACCGGGTCCGGACGCCCGATGAGCAGCGGATCGGCGATGTGATAACGGCTGCCATCATGCGGTGAAGACAGCCAGAATGGCTCGGAATATTTGGCTCCGGGCGGAACCGTAAGCTCAACCGGCTTCGCAACCAGCGCGTTGTCCGCAAGAGCGGGCGCCACTTCCACGGTCTGTTCCAGGCCAAGCCCCACAATATTCGCGCGTACCGCGCCGAGGCCGAAAACGGAGCGGTTGATGGCATTGAGCGTCACGGTCGTTTTACCGCCCGGCGTGGCTGCATAGATGTTGCTTTCCGCATCGATCCAAAGACCGGAGCACAACGCTATGGCTTCGTCCAACTCTTTCAACTTTCGCGCTGCCCATAGGTTATTCGCGGCAGCCATTCCGGCTACCAGCGAACGCGCGCGCAGCAGAGACGGAATGGTTTTTTCGGGATGCTGCGGCGCGAATGCGGCGACCGCCTGGTCCAACAGATCCCCCACTGGCGCTCCACCGGGCAAGCGTTTCCAGCTTGTGTCGATCCCATCGAACAGATCGGTCTTCGCCGCATCGCCTGCCAATGTGATCAGGTAGTTTTTGGACGGGCCTTTCCGCTCTGCCGAACCCATGGCCTGGCTGCGGTGTTCGCTCCGGCTCAGGCCTGCAATTTCCGCATAAGATTTACCCAGCACGGGGTTGAATTGCCCTGTATCGAACTCAATCTTCCCTTTCGCCGCCGCGGCTTCCTTCTCCATTTCCGGCGTGAAGCTGAGCACGTTATACATCAGCCGCTTCGCTTGCCACGGCGCGGCATACTTCAACTGTTCCGGATATCTGGTTTCGTCGGCGGCGGCAAAGTAAGCCTCTTTGCCCAAAATCGCGGAAGCCTGATGCTGCCCGTGACCATCGCGCGGCGTACCGGAAAAACGCAGCACTACCACATCCGGCCGGTAGCGCCGAATCACCCAGACCATGTCGGAAAGAATCTCGTCATGACCCCACTTGGCAAACGTTTCCGCCGGCGTCTTGGTGAATCCAAAATCGATGGCACGGGTGAAGAACTGTCCGGCGCCATCGATGCGGCGGGCTTCGAGCAACTCCTGGGTGCGGATGACGCCCAACAGATCTCCCTGCTCGGAGCCGATCAGATTTTGGCCGCCTTCGCCACGCGTGGCTGAAAGATAAGCCGTTTCCAGGTTGCGCCCGCGCGCCCAATACGCCAGAGCCGCGGTGTTCTCATCATCCGGGTGAGCGGCGATCATCAGCACGCTGCCCAGCACTCGCAAACGGTTCAGGGAGAGCGAAATTTCCGGCGTGCCCGAAAGATACCGCTGCGCCGCGCACGGAAAAGCGAGCAGAAACAGGGCGAACAGTCGCTTGATCATCTAGGAAATGCGCAGCACTTGTTTCAACGTTCCCGTTTCGGCTTGAATCTTGTCCTGCAACATCAAAAGCGCATGAATCAGTTGTTCCGGCCGCGGCGGGCAGCCCGGAACGTAAACGTCAATGGGGATTACCTGGTTCACCGGAACCAGCGCATAGTTGTTGAAAACGCCGGTGGAAGTGGCGCAGGCACCCATGGAGATGACCCACTTCGGCTCCGGCATTTGCTCATACAGCGTGCGGATCACGGGCGCCATCTTCTGCGACACGCGGCCCGCAATAATCATTAAATCGCTTTGCCGGGGCGAACCGCGGAACACTTCGGCCCCAAACCGCGCGATGTCAAAGCGTGAGGCACTCATGGACATCATCTCAATGGCACAGCAAGCAAGGCCAAACGACATGGGCCAGATGGAGTTCTTACGCGCCCAGTTGATGGCTTGATCCAGGCGCGTAGTGACAACGCCTTCAGCAGCGGCAGCATGTTCAACCGCAGCATTATCAATGCGGGCAAACAACTCCGCGGGACCGCTGGCCAAAGGTGCTTTCATGCCCTCATTCTCGCATAAACCTATCCAGTTCCCGTTGTTACACTAGAAGGACTTTCGCTTCAGGCCATGACCTTTCCCTCCTATGAACAGGCGCTCGCAAACGCCGCGGAGCAGTGCGGCATCGAGCCCGAATTCTGGGACATCTTCGGCCATCACCACGTCACTCCGGATCGTGTGAAGGCCGCGATCGTTTCCGCCCTCGGCATTCCCGCTGAGACGAAAGAGGACATCGAGGGGGAACTCCGGAGGATTGCCGCCGGGCGTAACTCCGCACTAGTGGAAAGCTGCCGCGTAGTTAGCATCAATCAGCAGCCGGTACGGATTCCGGTGCGGACCGGGGCGCTCACGGTGGCCGTGGAGATCAAGCGGGAGGAGGGTACGCGCGATGTATTTCGAGCCGCGTTGGACGAACACGGTGAGATCGAACTGCCGGCAGGTTTGCCGCTCGGCTATCACGAACTGAGCGTTTCCGCGGATGAGAAAACCTCTACCATGCAGTTGATCGTTACGCCGGATCGGGCGTTCCTGCCGCGGTTTCTTGAAGCGGGCGGGCGATCGGCCGGCCTCGCGGTTACGCTCTACGGCGTGCGGTCGGAACGCAATTGGGGTTGCGGGGATTTCCGCGACCTGCGCGGTCTTTGCGAGTGGGCCGTCAGGGAGATGGGCGTCAGTTTCATCGCGCTGAACCCGCTGCACGCAATCCACAACCGGCAGCCCTACAACGCCAGCCCGTATCTGCCCAACAGCATCTTTTATCAGAACTTCATTTACCTGGATCTGGAGGCCATTGAGGACTTCGGCGCTGCGCGGGAACTCTTTGAGAAGCCGGAAATTCAGGCCGAGATTGCTGTGCTTCGCGCGGCATCGCACGTGGAATACGAACGTGTGCATGCGTTGAAGTTGCGGTTCCTCCGCCTGATGTTCCGAGCCTTCAAGCTACGCGGCCCAGACCCTGAATTTGCGGATTATCTGCGGGAGGAAGGCGATCTGCTGCGCCGCTTTGCTACTTACTGCGCCCTCGATGAATGGTTGCACTCGAAGGATCCCACTGTGTGGGTCTGGCCGGACTGGCCCTCCGGATACCAGAATCCGGAATCTCCTGAGACCGTCCGGTTTCAGAAAGATCACGCGGAAGCAATCGAATTTTACAGTTACATGCAGTGGCAGATCGGCCGCCAGTTGTCGCAAGCGCAGGCCCATGCCAAAGAATGCGGCATGCCGATCGGCCTGTACCACGATCTTGCGCTTGCCACCGATAGCTGCGGTTCGGATCTTTGGGCGCACCGGCCTTTTTATGTTTCCGGGTGCCGGGTGGGCTCGCCACCGGATGACTTTTCTCCAAACGGGCAGGACTGGGCGTTTCCGCCACCGGACAAGAACCATCATCGCGCCACGGGTTACCGCCTGTTCGCCGAATCCATCCGCAAGACTTGCCGGCATGGCGGCGCGCTGCGCATCGACCATGTGATGCGGTTTTTCCGCTTATTTTGGATCCCGGCGGGCTCGACCGCAACAGAAGGCGCTTATGTCAGGGATTATTCGCGCGACCTGATCCGCATCCTGGCGCTGGAGAGCGTTCGAAATCAGGTCCTGGTGGTAGGCGAAGATCTGGGAACCGTGGAACCGGAAACAAGAGAAACGCTGGCCCGCTTCGGCATTCTCAGTTACAGGCTGTTTTACTTTGAGCGCGGTCCCGGTGGCAAATACAAGCAGGCGCGCGAGTATCCCGCGCAGGCCCTGGTTTCCTCAACCACTCACGACCTTCCCACGCTGGCCGGCTTCTGGGTGAATGAAGATATCGAGGCCCGCCGGCGCGCGGGAATGTTGGATGACCATGCCTACCACGCACAGATTGCGGACCGGATGCGTGAAAAACAGAAAATGCTGGATGTGCTTTTCGAATCCGCACTGCTGCCCGGTTACGTCCCGCGGGATGCCGCGGAGATCCCGGAGCTCACGGGCGAATTGCATAACGCGGCAATCGGATTTCTGGCCTCCACGCCTTCCATGCTGATGGTGATCAATCAGGAAGATCTTTCGAAGGAAGTTTCGCAGCAAAACCTGCCGGGCACAACGGATCAGTACCGCAACTGGAGCCGGAAGATGAAGTTCACTTTGGAGGAACTGCGCGACAACCCGGATGCGCGGGGCTTCACCGCCATGTTGCGGATTTGGTTGCGGCGCACCGGACGCTGGCCGGCTACATCCTAAAAGCCTGACGAATACTCCTGGCGAGCGCGGCAGCAGAGGCGGAATGATGGACGAACCCGGAAACCCGTTGCCCCGGCAAGCGCCGCATCAGGTCCACCGGGGGTAAATCGCTGCTCACAATTACGGCCACGCCGGGGCGAATCCGGTGCACGGCAGCGGCGTGATCGAGATCCGGAGGATCATGGTCGGAACTACTGCAGAGTACTACAGCCACTGGTTCCCGGCCTTCCTTCAATACCGCGGATGCCTGTTTCAGATTGGCGCACATCAGGACCGGATACCCGAACTGCTCAAGCGAGCGCGCCTCAGCGATACAGTCTCCGACCACCATGATCATTTCGGTTCCCGACGGGTTCTGGGCGCGCACTTCGGGTTGCTCTTTCGAAACCGGGAAAAGAACGGTAAAGGAGGTTCCGACGCCGCGCTCGCTATCCACACGGAGAGCGCCTTTATGGCTGCGCACGATTCCCAGGACAGCCGAAAGGCCAAGTCCCCGCCCGGTGAACTTCGTTGTGAAGAACGGATCGAAGATCCGTGCCTTTGTTTCGGGGTCGATACCGGTGCCCGTGTCATGAACTTCGAGGGCCACGTAGTCGCCGGGAGTGAGCGCTTCGCCATTGAAGTACTCGCCTGGAACCAGAGATTCGAAGTGGATGACCCGCGTGACCACCATCACGGTACCAATCTGATTTTCGCCGATGGCCTCGGCGGCGTTGATGACCAGATTCATCGCAATTTGCTGGATTTGTGACGGGTCGCCATCAATGAACGGCAGGTTGTGATCCAGGTCTTGAACGATGTGCACCTTCTTCGATAAGGAGGTCCGGATCAGATGGTTCATCTCCATGACGACCTGCGAAAGTTGAATCGGGCAGGTGACAAAACGGCCCTTGCCGGCGTAGGCGAGCAATTGGCGTGTCAAGTCAGCGGCGCGTTCACTGGCGCGAATGACCTCTTCCAGCATTTGGCGCCTGAAGTTGTTTGGCTCCAAGCCTTCCAGCGCCAGGCTGGCATTGCCGAGGATGCCGGTCAGCAGATTATTGAAATCATGCGCCACCCCTCCCGCCAGCACGCCCAGGCTGTCGAGTTTCTGCGCGTGATGAAGCTGGCGCTGCATGGAGCGGAATTCTTCTTCCGCCTTCCGCCGGTCCGTTACATCGGCGGAGACGCCCTGAAACAGCAACGGATTTCCAGCCTCGTCGTACGTCGCACGGCCCTTTACCGCGATCCACCGTTCCGCGCCGTCCGTTCGCCGGATGCGGTACTCAGCGGCGTAATCGGACCGGCTCCGGATGGCGTCGTGAACCGCTTGAATGATGCGCTCGCGGTCCTCTTCGTGAACCGCTCCGTAGATCATGGAACTTACTATGAGTTCATCCGGACCGAAGCCGAATTGCTCACGGCAACGCGGCGAAAAGTAAACCTCGCCGTTCACCAGGTTGCGCCGCCACGGTCCCATCCCGGCGGCTTCGCAGGCGAGCAAGCTCCGGTCTTCCAAGGTCCGCAATTCCCGTTTGTGGCGCTTGGTTTCACCGATGTCGCGAATCGTCAGAATCGCAGCTTGGGCTTCTCCGTCAGCACTGTGGATCAGATTGCCGGAAAAACTGGCATAAAGGGCAAGCGGGGGGTCCGCACGGCGCACTAGCGCTTCGAGTCCCGAAATGGCTTCACCCCGGCGCGTGCGGGCGAGCGGCCACTCATCCTCCGGGATGATGGCTCCATCCGGCCGGTACAGGGTCATGTCGCGGCGGTGTATTCCCTCAGCGGTTTCCACACCGAACAGGGCCAAAGCAGCCGGATTCATGGCGGCGATGTTGCCTGCAAGATCGGAGATAACGATTCCGTCGCTGATTGCCGCCAGAATTGACGTGACAGACGGGGAAAGCAACTGTGCCAGAGTATGATCCAGCTGTGGAGAAGGGATCATGCCCGGCCCGGAGTTATGCCTTCTTGGAGGCGGGCTTGGCTTCCCCGGCCTTGCCCATCTTCTCCATTTCGTTGAAATACACCTTCCGGTCCTGCTCCATAGCCATGTTAGACAGAATCACGGCGGTGGAATCCGCAAGACCCACTTCGACGTTGGCATTCGGTTTGGCGCCCGTCTTCACGCATTCGAAAAACTGATCGAATTGGATGTCTACGGGATTGCGCCCTTCTTCCGGGATCATGACGCCTTTGCTGTACAGATAGCGGCGGGCAAACTTCATTTCACTAGTGAGGAAGGAGTCACCCGAGTTGTTCTGATCCCGTGCGAGCAAAATCGGAACGCCTTTCTGGGAACCCGCCGCCACCATGGTCGCGCCGGCCACGTGGCTCTCCTTCACCGCGCCGGCCTTGGTCACCGTCGGCGGGGGCGCCGGTTCACGGAACCATGTGGCCAAGGCGGGATTGTTATCGTCGCCTACCGTGATTTCAACCGAACCCGCAGTGCCCATGATCAGTTCTCCGAACTCCGTCCGGGTGCTGTTGAAGTACGGCAGGTGGGAATTGGTTGAGATATAACTGCAGGTCAGCTTTTTCGCACCTCTGCCGTCGGCACGGGCGGGGTATTTATAGATCATCTGGATGTTGTCCATGATGTCGCGGCCATCGAAGATAAAGCTGTGGTCGCCTACGCCGATTACGTATTCAGGCGCGGAACCGAACATCCAATCGGCGACATCCAGCTGGTGCGAGGCCAATTCGCCCGCCATGCCGGCCGAATAGTCTTTATACAGACGCCAGTTCTTCAGCTTCTGCTCGGCGGGGTCTTTATAGGGCGTCATCTTCCAACCGGGATTGCGGTGCCACTGGGCCTGCATATGGGTCACATCGCCCAGGACGCCTTTATCCACCATGTCTTTGACGGCTTGGTAAAAGCGGCTGTACCGGCGCTGCAGCCCCACTTGAAGGGTCTGCTTCGGGTGCTCTTTGGCCAGTGTCCGGAGTGCGTGTACTTCTTCCGGTTTGAACACCATGCTCTTTTCGCAGAAGGTGTGCTTCCCGGCCAGCAGCGAGTCGCGGGTAATGGGAAAGTGTAGGAACAGGGGCGTGGCAATCAGGACTGCGTCCACGTCTTTGCGGCCCAAAAGCTCGCGGTAATCCTTGAACTTGGCTGGATTCGTACCAATGGTTTCGGCCGCGCGATCCAGGTGAGCCTGGTCGATGTCGCACAGAGCGGTGCAGTGGCCGGAATCGATGGTCTTAAGATGCTTGGTATGGTACCAGCCACGGCTTCCGACACCGATAATGCCGTACTGCACCGTGTCGTTCGCTGCCTTTACTTTCTGGATCCAGGGTGCGCCCTCCACCAGTTTCGCGGTGGCGGCAGTGGCGCCGGCAAGCTTCAGGGCGTCTCGGCGGGAGAGGTCAGGTTGATCGGGCATTCGGGTCCTTTTCGGTGCGCGGCGGTGTAAAAAAACAAGTCTATGCCTTTTGATGCGGACCGCGCAAACCGGAGGTACACCTCGGCGCACTTTCTTCCCCCTTCAAACCGGATTGTGGTTTGATTCGAATACGTGCGCTATTTCCTGCGGCCCCACAGGCACCCTCCCGTGCGCCGTATCTTGCTGGTCGAGAGCGGATCGCGGCGCCTGATTGAAGACTTGATCCCAAACCTGGCTCCGATTTTCGGCAGTCCTTTATCCATCGATCTGGTTACCTGTTATGCGGGCGCGCCAGCCCATTTCGGAGCGGGGAAGATTTTCCGCGTTATGGATTACACCTCCCCCGGACTTCGCGCGGGGCTTTTCCGGGAGTTGGCCGCGAACGATTACAACGCAATGGGCATTATCTGCTCCGGCGAGCCCGTGATGAGCAAGTGGAAGTGGATGCTTACCTATCGGGTTCCCGCCAAGGTTTTCATCCTGAATGAGAACGGGGACTATGTCTGGCTCGATCGCGAGCACCTGGGAACACTCTGGGAATTCTTGCGGTTCCGGAGCGGGCTTGCGGGCGCGGGGGCCGTCCGGACATTGGCGCGCCTGCTTCTGTTTCCGTTCTCGCTTCTTTTTCTGATAGTCTACGCAACGGTTGCGCACGCGCGGCGTGGGATCAGGAGGTGGAGCATGCGAACCTGGGGGAAAACATGAAACAGATTCAGGTGAAGCAGCACGGTGGTCCGGAGCAAATGGAATTGGTGGATGCGCCGGTTCCACAGCCTGGGCCGGGGCAGGCGCTGGTCCGGATTGAAGCTTCCGGAGTGAACTTCATCGATGTGTATTTCCGGATTGGGCTCTACAAAGCGGAACTGCCCGTCACGCTCGGAAATGAAGGCGCGGGAACGGTGGCGGCAATCGGAGAAGGCGTGACGGACGTCGCGGTAGGAGAAAGGGTGGCGTATGCCATGAATCGCGGCTCCTATGCGGAATTTGCGGTTGTACCTGCGTGGCAGCTGGTGAAGATTCCGGCGCATGTGGAGACGCGAACCGCCGCGGCCGCCATGTTGCAGGGAATGACCGCCCACTACCTGTCGCACACTACCTTCCCCTTAAAACAAGGCGATACGGCGCTGGTTCACGCGGCAGCGGGCGGCGTGGGCCGCCTTTTGGTTCAAATGGCGAAGGCGCTCGGAGCACGGGTGTTTGGAACCGTTTCGACCGAGGAAAAAGCGGCGCTGACCAAGGCCGCCGGCTGCGATGAAGTGATCTTCTACACGCGGCAGGATTTCGTTGCCGAAACCAAGCGCCTGACCGATGGCCGCGGCGTGGATGTGATCTACGATTCAGTGGGCCAGGCGACATTCCCGAAGGGTCTCGATGCCCTACGGCCGCGGGGAATGATGGCGCTATTCGGGCAGTCGAGCGGGGCCGTGGCGCCCTTCGATCCGCTGCTGCTGAGCCAGAAGGGCTCGCTGTTCCTGACGCGGCCAAGTCTGGCGAACTATGTCGCAAATCGAGAGGAACTGTTGTGGCGCGCAGGCGAGGTGCTGGGGATGATTGAAGCGGGAAAACTCCAGATCCGCATAGACCGGGAATACCCGCTTGCAAACGCAGCCCAGGCACATCGCGATCTGGAAGGCCGGGGCACGGCAGGGAAACTGCTGCTGATTCCGTGACCCTCCAGGTCCGCCTTACGCTATGGTCGCTTCTGATCATGGCGTCGATTGTCACGATTATTTCCGCGCTCGACTTGACCGATGAAATCAACCGGCAGTTCGACATCCGGCTGAGGCGTTCCGTCTCCACGTGGAAGCTGGCCAGCAGCGCCGTGAACCGGTCTCTCTTGCGCTACCGGTATGCCTCGGTTCCGGTGCAGGACCGCGTACGGGACGATCCTGGCCTGACCAAGGAGTTTCAGGAGTTGCTGAGCGAAGGCGGGTCAGTGGTTGCGATCGCGGTGAGTGGCCGAAACGATGAAATCCTGAACGATGCGGATCCTGCCCAGATAGGCCGCGCGTTCTCCAAAATGGATGATTTCCAGAGCCTTGTAGCGCGCCACTGGTGGAACAAGTTGCGGGCGCTGACAACAGACAAGCGCGTGTACCAATATTCGGG
>JALYXI010000052.1 GCA_030947245.1 Acidobacteriota bacterium | reverse complement strand
CGCCTGAAATGGCATCGAGCAACAGCGTTTCGTATGCGGAAGGCGACCGTTCGCCGAAGCTGGAGCCGTAATTGAAATCCATGGAAACGGGACGCAACGTCATGCCGGCGCCGGGGCGCTTGGAAAGGAACTTGAGAGAGATGCCTTCTTCGGGTTGAATGCGAAGAATTAACAGGTTTGTCGAAGTACCGGTGCCATCGGTGGCGAAGACGGTATGCGGGGCTTGGTTGAATTCGATAGCAATTTCGGTGACACGTTTCGGCAGATGCTTGCCGCTTCGCACGTAAAACGGAACACCCGCCCAGCGCCAGTTTTCGACGAAGAAGGTAGCCGCGGCATAGGTATCGGTCTGGGAATCGGGCGAAACGCCGGGCTCTTCGCGGAAGCCAACGCGGTCCGTGCCGCCGATGCGCGCGGGCCCGTACTGGCCGGGAACGCTATTCAGCAGAACTTCATCGGGCTTCAGGTGCTTCAGAGAGCGCAGCAGCTTGGCGCGCTCATCGCGCACGCTGTCCGCATCCACAGTGGCGGCAGGTTCCATCGTCACAGTGGCCATCACTTGCAGCAGATGGTTCTGGATCATGTCGCGGAGCGCGCCAGCCTCCTGATAATAGGCCCCGCGGCCCTCGACGCCGATAGATTCGGCTGCGGTGATCTGCACGTGGTCGATGTAGCGGCGGTTCCAGAGTGGTTCGAAAATGCCGTTGCCGAAGCGGAACGCCAGGATGTTCTGAACGGTTTCCTTCCCTAAGTAGTGATCGATGCGGTAAACCTCTTTTTCGGGGAAGACCTGGTGCAGATCCTGGCTAAGCTGGCGGGCGCTTGAGAGATCGTGTCCGAATGGCTTTTCGACCACCAGGCGCCGCCACCCGTTGCCTTGCGCTAACCCTGCGCTCCCAATTCCGAGCGTGGCTTCCGCGTACTGGCTCGGTTGGGTGGAAAGATAGAACAGAACATTGCCGCCGGTTTGACGCAACGCTTCGATCTCCGCGAGACGGCGGGCCAAGTTGGAGTAACAGGCGGGGTCGGCCACATCGCCGGGCATATAGAACAGGCCGCGCGCGAAGCTATCCCAAAGAGCGGGGTCGAACTCGGAATGCTCGGCAAACCTCTGGACGGCTTCGCGCATCTTCCCGCGGAATTGGTCATCGGAAAGCGGCGTGCGGGAAATTCCGAGAACCGCGAATCCGGGGGACAGGCGGCGTTCGTAAGCAAGCCGGTACAACGCAGGAAGCAGTTTGCGCTTAGTAAGATCTCCGTTTGCGCCAAAAATCACCGCGATGCATTCGGGCGTTTTGCGCTCGAAGCGGAGGGTATCGTGGAAGGGATTTTCAGGTGGCACTTCACCGTACGGTAGCATGGGAAGCGCTCCATTCTTGAAACGAAGCATGCTCCTCTGCCCTGTCCGCGGCTGTCACATGGCGTTGAACCGGGAGGGGCGGCGGCGAGTCTGTCCGCGCGGGCACTCGTTCGACATCGCCCGGAGCGGATACATCAACCTGCTCCAGCCACAGGAGCGGCGATCCAAACATCCCGGCGACACGGGGAGGCGGTGGCAGCGCGGCGGCGGTTGAATGATCTTGGTGTGACCGCGCCGTTACTGAACGCCATCGCGGAGATGATTGCAGCTTCACCGGGCGACGCCGTTCTTGACGCGGGCTGCGGTGACGGTTTCTATCTTGGGACACTCGCTCGTAAGGCGGCCTTCGATGCCTATGGAATCGATATCTCGATTCCGGCTATAGATGCCGCGGCCCGGCGTTACCCCGGATGCCAGTGGATTGTGGCCAATGCCGATCGTTTTGTGCCGTACGCTGAGGGCTCATTCTCCACCGTGCTATCGATTACGGCACGAATGAATGCGGCGGAATTCCGGCGTGTGCTGCGCGCGAAGGGGCGCCTATTAGTGGCTCTCCCCTCCCCTGAAGACCTGATCGAGTTGCGCGGCGCCGGCCGCGACCGCGTGGACCGGACCGTCGAGACGTTCGCGCATGGATTTACCCTCATCGACCGGGGCCGCGCCTCTACCACCGCGGATCTGAACGCAACCGCCGTCCATGATGTTCTTCATTCTATCTACCGGCCTATCCGCTGGCAACCGGCCGAAGCAATGCGGCTAACCTTCAGCTTGGATCTGCTGTTGTTTCAAGCAGTATAAAACCGGTGCGACCATGGACCATGAGCTTCGTGCTAGGCGTGGTTTCGGATCTGATGTTTTCAGTGCGAATCGGAGATGCGGCAAAGCGGGCTGGAAAGCGGGCGCTGTTTGTAGGCAGCTACGAGCGGGCTATGATCCAGGCCGCTGCCAACCCCAGCTTGGTGATTGTGGATCTGGCGTGCGAAGGGGCGGAACCGGTGCGAGTGATCGAGGAAACTAAAAAGCTGGGATTGCCCGTAATCGCCTTTGGATCACATGTGGACACAGAAGCATTACAGGCGGCGAAGCGTGCGGGAGCCGACCGGGTAATGGCCAGATCGGCATTCGTTAAGGATCTGGCAAAGCTGGTCGGTTAAAAGCAGGGGACATGCCGGCTTCCTGCCGGAATGTCCCCTGCTGATTAAACGAGCGCCAGACCGGAAGCGGTTGCTGCTGAACTGGCGGTGTTAATAGCGCCGTTGACGCCGTTCGGGAAGAATCCACCGCCGGCCGAGGTTCCAGCGCCCAGACCGACGCCGTAGGCCAGGTAAAGCACTTGGCCGGGGGTACGGATTGCGGACAAACCGTTTGCCGGGTTCGTGGAGAAGAAATTGTAGAAACCATTTGCCGTACTTACCTGGGACGCAGAGGATAGGTAAGGATTCGCGGCAGTAGTTCCTGCCGTGACAGCATTCGAGGAGGGCGGCGGGACAATATCCACAGCGTCGATCGGCATGGTGGGGATACCGAGGCTTGCAATCTGGAGACGGATATTACCGGCATGCTCGCCTTCCACGGCGAGAATGCGGGCGGCCGTGGTCAGGTAGGGACTGCCGGCAAGAAGGGCGGCTCCTCCGCCATAGGCGCTGACGCCGATGTCTTCGAAAATGCGGGCGAGATACAGGAAGGAGTTCTGATTCGAAAGCGATGCGCCCAAAGCGGCGAGAGCATCCAGATTAATGGCTGGCTTCGCAACGGGCGTCACACCGTTATTCATCAGGGCGGTCCGGAGAAGAATCACATGCGCGACTTCGTCCGCCGCGATATTGACCGCGGGCTGCCGGCCGGAGAATACATTGTTTGAAAAGTTGACGAAGTTTCCAATCGCATTAGTAGTCGCGGCTGTGGTGGCCCCGGCAGTGCCTGTGCCAGAAATCGGCACACCGCGCATCGCCAGAGTCTGGCCGGTGGTGGCCACGGAATAAAATTCCGCTTCGAGATATTCCAGATTCAGAGCGAATTGGATGACATCAGCAGCGGAAGGACCCGCCGGGGGCGACTGGGCCTGCAAACCTCCTGTAGTAACTGCTGCTCCAACGGCAGCTCCGGCCGTGGCAAGCCTCTTCAAGAGGCGGCGGCGGTCTGTGGTCTTGGAAAGTGCTTCTTTGATGATCTCGTTTTGAGCCATAAGCCGGAGCGTAGCACGCTTGATTCCAACACTGATACACAAAGAGTACTAAAACTCCTGATTGTCCCGGAGGGCGGCAATTTTCGAATGGGCGCGGCCGGAGTCTATGCTTTCCGCAGCCTGGGTTACGGCTTCCGGCAGGGTACTGGCACGTCCGGCCGCATAAAGGGCGAGGGCCGCGTTGGCGAGAACCACGTTGCGCTGGGGACCGCGGCGGCCGGCGAGAATGGATTCGGCTATGCGCACGTGATCTGCGGTCTCGCCCCCGGCCAGCTCAGCAGGGGCGCTAACAGGCAGTCCGAAATCTTGGGGGCTTAGAAGACGCTTCGTAATTTTGTTTTCGCAAATTTCATAAGCGACGGTACTGCCGGTAGTTGTGACTTCATCGAGTCCGTCGGTTCCGTGGACCACGAAGCCGCGGCGCAGGTCCAGGCGAGCGAGAGTTCCTGCAATTAGCTGGGCTGCCGCCTCAGAGAAAGCCCCGGCTATCTGGATGTTAGCCCCGGCTGGATTTGTAAGGGGACCCAGGTAATTGAAAATAGAACGGATTTTGAGCTGGGCACGAACGGGCTGGACGTGCCGGGTGGCGCCGTGGAAAAGCGGCGCGAAGTAGAAGGCAATTCCTGCGGCGGGCAGGGTAGTGGAAGCATATTCGAGGTCGATGCCCAAGGCCTCCAAAAGGTCAGCGCTGCCGCAACGGCTCGAAAGGGAGCGATTGCCGTGCTTGGCAACGCGAACACCCGCGCCGGCAACAACAAATGCCGCGATCGTAGAGATATTGAAGGTACCTGCGCCGTCTCCACCTGTGCCACAGGTATCGAGCAGCGGTTCAGATGACTCCGGGGTGTTGGCCGCCTCGCGAAGGGCGCGGGCGCAGCCGGTCAGTTCGTCTACCGTCTCTCCTTTTAGGTGCAGCGCGACCAGGAAAGCGGCAATCTGGGCCTCGGTTGCCTGGCCTTGCAGAATCAGGCGCATGGCATCGCGCGCCTCCTCTTCGGTAAGGGCGCGGCGCTGGTTTACGAGCGCGGAAATTGCATCCGGGAACTCCAAAATTGCCATGTTAGACTTGGGAATTCGAATCGTAGCACAAGCGTAATCCCATGAAAATTCACGAGTACCAGGCGAAAACGATCCTGGCCCGATACAACGTACCTGTGCCTCGCGGAGAGGTGGCTTTCACCGTTGCGGAGGCCGAGGACGCGGCCAAGAAACTGGGCGGCAGCGTGGTGGTGAAAGCTCAGATTCACGCAGGCGGACGGGGTAAGGGAGGAGGCGTCAAAATCGCGAAGGATGCGGCGGAGGCGGGCGAGATTGCGAAGCGGATGCTGGGAATGACGCTTGTGACACACCAGACCGGGCCCGAAGGCCGCGTGGTCCAGCGCTTAATTGTGGAAGAAACGCTGCCCATTGAACGGGAACTCTACTTGGGGGTGGTGCTGGACCGTGTGCAGGGCAAACTGGTGTTCATGGCTTCCGCATCCGGCGGAATGGAGATTGAAGAGGTTGCGGCGGAGAACCCCGAGGCGATTCTGAAAGAAACCATCGAACCCGGTTACGGGCTTGCCGGATGGCAGGCGCGCAAGATGGCATTCGGGATCGGAATCCCTGCGCCGAGCGTTAACGCGGCGTCAACAGCAATGCAGGCGTTAGTAAAGGCCTGTGAGGACAACGATGCGACCTTGGCGGAAATCAATCCGTTTATTCTGACCAAGGACGGCAAGGTGTACGCGCTGGACGCCAAAATCAACTTGGATGACAACGCCATGTTCCGCCACAAGCCCTTGCAGGAGCTGCGAGACTTGAACGAAGAGGACGCGCTGGAGGTGGAAGCTTCGAAATTTGGGCTGAACTACGTGAAGCTGGACGGCACAGTGGGCTGCATGGTGAACGGCGCGGGCCTCGCGATGGCAACCATGGACATTATTCAGTACGCCGGCGGAAGCCCCGCAAACTTCCTCGACGTGGGCGGTGGCGCGAATGCGGATCAGATTAAGAACGCATTCCGAATCCTGTTGAGCGATAAGAATGTCCGGGCCGTGTTCATCAACATTTTCGGGGGGATTCTGCGCTGCGACACGCTCGCAACGGGTGTCCTGGCAGCCGCCAGAGACCTGAACGTACAGGTGCCGGTCATTGTGCGGATGGAAGGCACCAATGTGGAGCTGGGGCGCAAGATTCTGGCGGAATCGGGATTCAACTTCACCGTAGCGGACGATATGCGCGATGGAGCGGAGAAAGCGGTGAAACTGGCTGCGGCGGGGAAGAACTAAGACATGAGCGTATTGGTCGATCAAAATACCAAGCTGCTGGTTCAGGGTTTCACAGGAAAGGAAGGTACGTTTCACGCCCAGCAGGCTATCGCGTACGGTACCCATGTAGTTGGGGGGGTGACGCCGGGCAAAGGCGGTTCGAAGCACCTGGATTTGCCGGTCTTCGATACGGTGGCCAAGGCGGTGCACCGGACCGGCGCCAACGCGACCGTGATTTTCGTTCCGCCCCCGTTTGCGGCCGATGCCATTATGGAAGCCACTGACGCCGGAATTCCACTGGTGGTCTGTATTACGGAAGGAATTCCTTCTCTTGACATGATCCGGGCTTGGGCCTTTCTTCAGGGAAAAGCAACACGGTTGGTGGGTCCAAATTGCCCAGGAGTAATTTCACCGGGCAAGTGCAAAATCGGGATCATGCCCGGACATATCCATAAGCAAGGCCATGTCGGGGTAGTCTCGCGCTCCGGCACGCTGACGTATGAAGCTGTCGGACAGTTGACCAAACTGAACATCGGGCAATCCACCTGCATCGGTATCGGCGGCGACCCGGTTATCGGGACTACGCATACCGATGCAATCCACATGTTCAATGAGGATGATGACACGCAGGCGATCGTGATGATTGGCGAGATCGGTGGCGACGCGGAGGAGAAAGCCGCCGCGTATGTGCACGCCTACGTGCGGAAGCCTGTGATCGGGTTCATTGCCGGGCAGACGGCGCCTCCGGGACGCCGGATGGGTCACGCA
>JALYXI010000045.1 GCA_030947245.1 Acidobacteriota bacterium | reverse complement strand
CTTGTCGAACGGGATCTTCTGGTCCTTCGCCCCTTCCAGGAAGCGCTTCCAATCCGTATTTTCAGGTGAAGCATCGTCAGGGATCACATAGCGCCACGCGGCGGGAACGGGCGCGTGAGTATCGAAGTTGCGGTACCAGAAGGCGCGGGTGAAGTGGCACTCGCCCAGCATGCCCTGTTCATTCATCTCCTTGGCCCGCTTGTAGAGCTTGTTGCTGCGGTTCTGGGTTCCTACCTGAACCACCTTGCCGGTCTTTTCCGCGAGAGCCACTATCTGGGCGCCCTCTTCAATGGTGTGGGCGATCGGCTTCTCCAGATAGATATTCTTGCCGGCTTTCAATGCGGCCATGGCCATGGCGAAGTGCAGATGCTCGGGGGTGGAGATGGCGACCGAATCGACATTGGGATCGGCCAGCAGTTCGCGGTAGTCGACATAGGTCTTGGGGGTGTTGCCGCCTTTGGTCTGGACCTGGTCTTTCGCCTTCGCGAGATTGCCCGCGTAGGTGTCGCACACGGCTACCACTTCCATCAGGTCCTTGCTCTCATAAGCCCGGCCCATCACATAGAATCCACGGCTTCCCGTTCCGATCCAGCCCAGATTCACCTTGTCCGAAGCGCCTCCGGCGACCCGCGCCATGGACGCCGCCGTCGTGGCAACGGCCGCGCTCGTTCTGAGAAAGTCTCTTCGTCCCACAGTGCTCATGGCTGCAATTCTATGTGCTCACTCCGAATGAAAGCAAATGCGACACTGGACGCATGCCGGAACCGGAGAAGGATCCTCGAATTTACTTTGCGGCCGAGCGCACCTTTCTTGCCTGGATTCGCACCGGGCTTTCGATGATGGGGTTCGGGTTCGTGGTGGCGCGGTTCGGTCTGTTTCTGCGCCAAATTCAAGCGGTGCAAGGAGGGGCGCCGGATCAGAACCTCCGCCTTTCGCTCTGGTTCGGAGTTGCGCTGGTGCTGATGGGCGTGATGGTGAACGTCATATCCACCATCCACCATCTGCGCATCTTCGGCCAGCTGGGCCGCGGAGAGTTGAACATAGATCATCCTTCCCTGCTGGGCGTGGCAGCTTCATTGACGCTTGCGGGAGTAGGGATAGCGGTCGCCGCTTTTTTGCTCATCAGGGGCTAAGCGCTCTTTAGATACTTGTCCAGAAACTGGAGTATCGCGCCGTAACCCTGAATCTGATTCGCCTTCTTCGTAAAGCCGTGTCCTTCGTCGGGGAAGACAATGTACTCCACGATGCCTCCCTTCTTCTTCACAGCGGCGACCATGTCGTCCGACTCCGCTTTGATGACGCGCGGATCGTTCGCGCCTTGCAGCACCATCAGGGGCCGCTCGATCTGATCGGCGTGGAACAGCGGGGAAATCGTCATCAGCATGTCGCGGTCTTTCTTCGGATCGCCGATCTCGCGGTACAGCGCTTCGCGTTCACTTTCCCAGTAGGGCGGAATGGATTCGAGAGTACGGATCCAGTTCGCGACTCCGAACAGGTCGACGCCAACCTTGAACTCTTTCGGCTTCAGGGTAAGCGCCGCGAGAGTCATGTAGCCGCCGTAACTGCCGCCCATGATTCCTATCTTGTCCGGGTCCACGTATCCGAGGGAGTTGAGATATTTTTTGGCCTCGATGCAATCCCAAAGAGGTTCGCGGCCATGCTTCCGGTCATCCGCCATGAAGAAGGTCTTGCCATAACCGGAACTTCCGCGATTGTTGACGTCGAGGATGACGTAGCCGTGGTTGACAAGGAATTGGATGATGCTGGAATAACCCACACGCGCCTGGCCGCCCGGTCCGCCATGCACAAAGACGATCGCCGGCGCTTTGCTTTGAGTTGTGGCTTGCTGCGGTTTGTAGAGAAGGGCCGGGATCGGCAGCGCGTCGAAAGAGGGATAGCGGATCACCTGCGAATCCACCAGGTCGGCCGGATCGATTTGCGCGTTTAAGGTGTTGGTCAGCCGCGTAGCTTGCTTCGATCCGAGGTCATACACATAGAGATTCGCGGGCGAGCGGGCGCCGCTGAAATAGAATGCCATCTTGTTCTCGCTAGGCGAGATGTGGACGGAGGTGACATCTCCCTCGCCCAGGGACGGCATGATCACCTGCTGGCCAGTTGCCTCGTTGTCGATCTTGATGCGGGTGCGCCCATCTTCGTTGAAGCCGGTTACGCGGTACTTGCCGTTCTCCGAGAATTCGCAAAAGCTGACATCCCAATTTGCCTTTTCCACATGCTCCGTTTTGCCGGTGGAGAGTTCATACCGTTCCAGGGCAGTGAACTCGCCCGAAGCGTTCGTCGTGTAGTACAAGTAGCGGGACTGCGGTTCGAATGCTTCCGGGCTGTTGGTCACCTCACCGCTGTGCGGCGTAATCAGCTTCATGTCCCTGGATGCGGAGTTATAGAGGAAGATGTCGGTATCGGTTGTGGTCTTCGGGCGGACAAAGGCGATGTACTTGCCATCGAGGGAAATGCCGCCGAAGTTGTAGCCGGTCTTGTCCTCGTAGATCAGCACCGGGTTGAAACCGGTGGTGTCCATCCGGTAGAGATCGAAAAACCTCGGGTCACGGGCGTTGGTCAGATAGTGGAACGCGGATTTGTCCTTCGTCCACCCGGCGAACTGGGCTTTCGTCTTGCCGCCGGGCGTGAGATCCTTCTCGCTCCCATCCGGATTTCTGACATACAGGTGGGAGTTCTCATTGCCTCCCTGATCGCGGGAGAACAGGATGCGCGCGTCTTTCGGGAAGAACGCCACGCTGAAAGTGGATTCCTTGGAACTCGTAATTGGCTTCAGGGCTCCGCCGGAGCTTGGGACCGTGTAGACATTAAACACGCCCGTTTGATTCGTTGAAAGTAGCAGCGTTTTCTCATCCGGCGAGAAGCTGGCGCCGCGAACGCTTACCGTATCTAGAAATTGTTCAATGGTGTATTGTTTGGGCATGCGGGCGAAGGCGGAATCCGCGAAAGCAATCAGCGCAAGAAGAACAGTAGTACGGAGCATCGACGTTAGTGTACATCCGGGGCAGCGCGAGAGGCAGGAAAATTGAGTAACAAATGAAAAAGGCGGGGCAAACTGCGCCCCGCCCTTTCGATGAATGATTGGAAGTAAGGTTAAGCGGTTTGGGGCCGCTCACCGTCGGCCATATTGGGTACCCGGCGGCCACCTTCGGGACGGATCACTTGCTGCGTGTCGGAATCGGAATCCTTATCCTTCGGCTTCACCGTAGGAAGAGGCGGCAGGGTCTTGCCGTCGATCAGCATGCGAACCTCCGCGCCGTCCAGAACTTCGCGGTCCAGCAGCGCTTCGGCAATCTGAACCATAGCGGCTGAATGCTCCTGGATTACGGCATACGCCCGGTCATAGCCGCGCTGTACCAGTTTCTTCACCTGCTCGTCGATATGAATGGCCGTTTGGTCGCTGTAGTCGCGATGCTGCGAAATTTCGCGGCCCAGGAAAATCTGTTCTTCTTTCTTGCCGAAGCTCAAAGGTCCCAGTTCGCTCATTCCCCACTCGCAAACCATCTTGCGCGACATTTCGGTGGCGCGTTCAATGTCGTTCCCGGCCCCGGTGGTGATGTGTTTCATAAACAGCTCTTCCGCAATGCGGCCGGACATCAGGATGGCTAATTGATCTTCCAGATAGTCCTTGCTGTAGGAGTGCTTATCGTCGATGGGCAACTGCATCGTGACGCCTAGCGCCATGCCGCGCGGGATGATGGAAACTTTATGCAGCGGATCCGCATGGGGCAGCATGACTGCAACCAGTGCGTGTCCGGCTTCGTGGTACGCGGTGTTCCGCTTTTCGGCATCGCTCAGGATCATGGATTTCCGCTCCGCGCCCATGAGGACTTTGTCCTTGGCGAGTTCGAAATCAATCATCATGACGACTTTCCGGTTTTGGCGGGCCGCATTGAGCGCGGCTTCGTTCACAAGGTTGGCAAGATCGGCGCCGGCGAGACCGGGGCAGCCGCGGGCAAGAATTCCTAGATCGACGTCATCGCCAAGCGGGATCTTTTTGGTATGCACTTTCAGGATCGCTTCGCGGCCCGGCATGTCCGGACGCCCGACCACCACGCGGCGATCGAAACGGCCGGGCCTCAGGAGCGCGGGATCCAGCACGTCCGGGCGGTTGGTGGCGGCGACCAGGATTACGCCTTCGTTGCACTCGAATCCGTCCATTTCGACGAGAAGCTGATTTAGCGTTTGTTCCCGCTCATCGTGCCCTCCGCCAAGACCGGCGCCGCGGTGACGGCCCACAGCGTCGATTTCATCGATGAAAATGATGCAGGGCGCGTTTTTCTTGCCTTGCTCGAACAGATCGCGAACCCGGCTTGCGCCAACACCCACGAACATTTCGACGAAGTCCGAACCGGAGATGGAAAAGAAGGGCACGCTGGCCTCACCGGCGATGGCCCGAGCCAGAAGGGTCTTGCCGGTTCCGGGGGAACCGATCAGCAGAACGCCCTTGGGGATGCGGCCACCCAATTTTTGGAACTTTTGGGGCTCGCGAAGAAAATCGATGATCTCCTCAAGCTCTTCCTTCGCTTCTTCCACACCGGCCACATCTTTGAAAGTGACTTTCTTCTGCTGGGTGGTATGGAGACGGGCGCGGCTCTTGCCAAAGCTCAGGGCTTTGTTTCCGCCGCTTTGCATCTGGCGCATCATGAAAATCCAGAATGCGATGAGAAGAATGAATGGCGAGGCCTGCACCAAAATCGACACCAAGCTAAAGCCGCCGGTGTCCTTCTCCTCGAAAGGGATCTTCTTGGCGAGGAGCATATTATAAAAATCGGGGTAGTTCGGCGGTTTCAGCGTACGGAACGAAGCCTGCTCGTTCTGGAAATCGCCTTTTACTTCGTTTCCGGTAATCGTAATATTTTTGACGTTATTGTCGTCTACCTGTTTGATGAAATCGGTAAACGCGATCTGCTTCTCCGGCCGCCCGTGGTTATTGCGAACCACCGCCCAAAGAACAACCGCGACGCAAATTAGAACCGCCCAGAAAATAATCGTTTTGATATTAGAATTCACTCAACCCTCCGCGCCGCGTTGGCGATTTCACACAGCCTATACAAAATAGACGTCACAATAACACTTTCCGATTCGGTCTTTCCTCCCGAACCTCGTGGATCAGCAAGACGGTTTTCGTCTTCGGGGTCGGGCTGAACCCGGCGGCGGCGCCGAGCCCCCTGGCCCAAAGAATCGAATTCGCGCAGGTGATCACCGGCCATCCCGATCGCTCCCAGAAAGGGATACCGGCCTTTTGGAAATACCGCTTCAATTTCTCCGCAGACGCGTGTCCCGCTTGCGTGTACTGGTCTCCCGGCTCCCAATTTCTAAGTTCCAGCGAGCCGGAAACGAGTCCCCAATCCACCTGTTGCCCGTCATCATTATATACGGACTCAATCGGTTTGAGTTCCAGGCGGAGGGTGCTAGCCTGGCCGGGCACGGGGCAGGAGCCGGGAGCGGAAAGACGCCTCCGGTACACCGGCGAAGCGTGAACAGCCGGTGAGATCCGGATTTCCGCAAAGGACCGCCGTGCTTCAATACCGGCGGCCCGGAAAGAGCCCGAGCCCGAGGGCGGAACCGCGAGCCGCCGAATCCCTTCCACATGCGCGAAGCCGAGTTGCCGGCCGCGCCCATTCACCCGTTCGACAGCCCAGCGAACCACCCGGCGGGCCACGGCGGCGGGAAGGCCGTTTAAGCGATCGGCATTGAGGAACACCTCATTTTCTGCGAAACGAACCCAATTGGCGGTGACTTGAGGCAGTTCCGCTTCCCAAAAGGCCTCCTCATCTTGCGCCCACAGGGCGGTTTGGGACAGGTTCGCGGAGAGCGCCGGATTCCATTCCCGCTCCAGTTGCGGAAGCAGGTGCATGCGAATCCGGTTTCTTGCGAAACGAACCTGCGCGTTGCTGGAATCTTCCCGCCACGCGATGCCGCGGGATTCCAGATAGCGCCGCAGGGAGGCGCGGGTAGCCCCAAGGAGCGGGCGCACAATTCCTGGTTTAAGAACCGGGCGGATACCGGCGAGGCCGGCGGTACCGGCGCCTCGGAGGAAGCGGAAAAGCACGGTCTCGGCTTGATCGTCCGCCGTGTGACCGGTTGCAACCTGGGTTACAGCGCCAGTCTCGATTAAGTGATTGAACCAGCGATAACGGGCATTGCGGGCCGCCTGCTCCAGATTGCCGGGAGACAGATCCGGTGCGTTCGTGAGGACGGGTAACCCGAGATCGGCGGCTTTTTGCGAAACGAACTCCTGATCCAGATCGGATTCCACAGCGCGCAACTTGTGATTGACGTGAAGAATGATGAGTGGAAGCTGGAGATCCTGGAGGAGGTGAAGCAGTCCTACCGAGTCCGCCCCAGCCGAAACCGCCACGCCGATGATACCACGCCGCGCCAGCAGATCCGTATTGAACCCGGGGACCATTCCCCAATGTACAATGGAGCCCGTGACTGAGAGTCAGCTTACCCCGATCAAGATGCTGCTGATGGACGTAGATGGCGTCCTGACGGATGGCAGGCTGTACAATGTGCCCGGTCCGGACGGCAACATGGTGGAGACCAAGGGGTTCGACTCGCAAGACGGGATTGCGCTGCAATGGATGCACCAGAACGGGCTGCTGACCGGAGTCATCAGCGGCCGGGTATCACCGGCAACTGCCGAGCGCGCCAAGCAATGCAAGATGAGCTACGTCTACCAGGGGCACACGGAGAAGATTCCGATTCTGGAAGAGATTATGGAACACTCCAAGCTCAAGAAAGAGCAGATCGCCTATATCGGCGATGATCTGACCGACGTCGTGATCATGCACCGTGCCGGCTTCAGCGTGGCGACTGCGAATGCGCGGGCGGAGGTGAAGCGGGAGGCGCACTACGTAACGAAGCAGCCGGGCGGGTCCGGGGCGGTGCGCGAGGTGATCGAACTGATTCTATCGGCGCAGGGCCTGTGGGATGACGTGCTGAAGCATTACGAGATCACCCGGTAGCAAAAATCTAAATCACTTCGCGGCGGGTTCCCCCGGCTCCCGCCCCCCTGGCAATTCCGGCGCCCCGGCCTGTGCAGTTGTCGCAACTGCCGCATTGCGCAGGGCCTTCCTCACCGAAATAATGGAGGAGGTAAGCCCGGCGGCAACTGAGCAGCTCCGCATAATCGCGCATTTTGCCAATGCGGAAGAGTTCGGCTTCGTGGCGTCGAGTCTCGTCAGTCTGAGCCAGGTGCGCGGCTTCTTCGACGTTGACCGAAGTCTCAGCGGCCGTCACGGCGCCGTTGGTATTCTCCTGAATCGCGCCCGCATCTTCCAACCGCTGGATGGCCTTCGTCACCTTCGCTTTCGAAAGCTTAGTTTGTTCCGCGAGTTGCTTCAGGGTGAGCGGAGCATCGGTTTGCTGGACTGCGCGGACGACACGCTCCAGCTTTTCCGTATCCAACTTGCCGCCGCCAGCAAAGAATTTGTGAATGTTCAAGTCTTCGGGGCGGAAGAAGAGGATTGCTTGAGCGGGTTCGCCATCGCGGCCAGCGCGGCCGATTTCCTGGTAGTAGGAATCGACGGAATGGGGGATATCGTAGTGGTAGACAAAGCGGATGTCAGGCTTGTCGATACCCATGCCGAACGCGGACGTTGCGACGATTACGGGGATGCGGCCGGCCATAAATTCGTCCTGGACGAAGTGGCGCTGTTTGGCGGGCATGCCGCCGTGATAGTGCATGGCACGGATATCCCGCTCGCTGATTGCCTGGGCGAGTTTCTCGGCACGGTTCCTGCTGGAAACATAGATAATGCCGGAGCCGTCGGCCCATCCGATGCGGCGCAGCAGGGAATCCTCCTTTTCCGATTCCGTTTGGAACGGCTCGACCCGCAGACTGATGTTGGGCCGGTCAAAACCTTTCACGATGATTGTGGGGTCGCGCATGCCGAGCCGGGCCGCGATCTCCTCGCGCACGGGTTGTGAAGCAGTGGCGGTCAGGGCAAGGATGCGGGGATGGCCCAGGGCTTCCACGGCCGCACCGAGCTTCAGGAACTCCGGGCGGAAATCATGCCCCCACTCACTGATGCAGTGCGCTTCATCCACGACGAAGAGAGACGGCTT
>JALYXI010000037.1 GCA_030947245.1 Acidobacteriota bacterium | reverse complement strand
AAACGGCGGCCGCGGCGCCCATCCGCCGGTGCCGCCATCTTCTCTGAATCGGTTCCGGAACTCAGTTGTAGCTCCTCCAGAGAAGAGACAATCTGATCCAGCTAGCTGCGCTCTTCCTGAAGCTCGCGAATGATTTTGTCCAGATCCATGTTCCCCGTTCCGGCTAGGTCACTGAGTCAAAAAAGGCCAGTGAGGGATCGTCCGGAAATGATAGTGAACGAAAGCAAAATAGCCCACTGCTGCTAAAAGCAAGGCAACTGCCAAAATGATGAAAATAACAAGCTTCCACGGAAGCCGCCGCCCTTCTCGTTTTAGTACTAAAAGGTAACTCGCGAATATGCCCACGTAGAACAAGAGGCACATCGGAGTGGCGAACAACATCAGATTGAAAATGTCGGGCGTCGGCGTAATGACAGCAGCCAAAATCACGATGCCGAGGATCGCATAGCGGCTGTGGCGGATGAGGAAGCCCGGGCTTACCACGCGCAAAAGCGTGAGTAGAAAGATCAAAACGGGAAGCTCGAAAACTACGCCGATCCCGAGCGTGACGTTCACGAAGAGCGCGAAATATTCATTGATGGAAATGAGGGGCGTGACTCCGATTCCATGCCCGATTCCCAACAGAAACGTGAGCCCGTAACGGAATGCCACGAAATATGCGAACAGACCGCCCAGAATGAACAGCCCGGCCGAGGAAATGACAAAGGGGCCGGCCATGCGGCGCTCTTTTTTGTACAGACCGGGGGCGATAAACGCCCAGACTTGGTAGAGAATCCATGGCGAGCTAAGAAAGATGGCGACCAGCGACGGCAGTTTGAACCAGATGACGTTGAACGCTTCCATCGGCTCGATCTGGGCCAGGTTCGGAGGATTCACGCCGAGGCTGGTCAGCGCAGCTTTGGCCGGAGCGCTCACGATGACCCACAGTTCACTGCAGAAGGTGAGGCTTATCGTGAATGCCACGGCAATCCCGATCAGCATCAGAAAGATGCGCTTCCGGAGTTCTTCCAGATGGCCGAGGAAGGACATGCGAAGCATCCCGTCTTCTTCCTGGTCCTCCTCATCGGGCGGGGGCTCGGGAGGCTTCTTGCCGCCAGTGCCCGCACCGGAGGGGGGCGGTGAGGAAGGCAAAGGCGGCGTGAGTGTTACCGCCGTGGGCGGCAGGCCGGGTTGATTCGAGGAACCGTAATTCCCCGTTTCATCGTAGTAGTTGTAACTTGAGGAGTTGTCCGTTACCTGTTCGTAGCTGACGTGTGCGTGCTCTTCGGGAGACACGGACCCGCCCAAGGGGGTGTGCTCCCCCTTCTGGTCGTCCGGCGATGACATGCTTTGTTAGCTCTTAACGGCTGGCTCTGCTGCTTCCCCGGGAACGGAACTGTGCAATTCCGCCGGAGCGGGTTCGTAATAAGAACCGTTGGCGATGGTTCCCTCCGGGGCGAAAGCGGGTTCGGCGGCATGAGTCGATTCGGCGCCCTGAGGTGCGGATGCGCTTGGGATGGCGGATGCTTCGAGTGCGGGGGTTTCGGGCAATTCGGCCGCGTGGTGCGCCGAATCGTAGGAAGAGTAGTCGTAGTTATAGTTATCGTGATACAGACTGTTGGTAGCTTCCTTGATTGATTCCGTTTCCCGCTCTAAGGTCTTCAT
The DNA here is from genome assembly GCA_030947245.1 of Acidobacteriota bacterium. Taxonomy (GTDB): domain Bacteria; phylum Acidobacteriota; class Terriglobia; order Bryobacterales; family Bryobacteraceae; genus JALYXI01. The sequence goes on along the minus strand of JALYXI010000037.1, from coordinate 1,529 downwards.
TTCGCGATCGAACGTGGTTTTCAGTTCGTTTTTGGCCCGATTGAATTCGGTCAGAGCTTTACCCAGCGTCTTGCCCAGTTCCGGCAGCTTCTTGGGGCCGAAAAGGAGCAGGGCGAGGATAAAGATGAACATCATTTCGGGATAGCCTATGGGACCCATCAATTACTCTCCAGTCTTATTGTAGGGGATTTCGAAGCCGGGGGTTCTACTCTTGACCGGTCAGAATCTCGTTTAGCGAGAATGGGAGGACCTCCGGAAACACGTCAAGACCGCTCTCCACTTGTGCTTGTTTGCATACCCGTCGATAAAGCGTAGCCAGTTCCTCGGCCAGGTACGCGTTCAGGATGGGAGATTCGGCCAGCAGATCGTCCATCTGAAAGCGCTGCTCCGCTACTGTCAAGTCCCAGCTTCTGGTCCGCTTCTCCGGCTGCCCGCGCATGCTGCAAAATCCGTTTGGTATAAACGTTCGGCTGTTTGTTCCTGAGTTGCGGCGTTCATGCCAGCCTCTTGCCTCAGTTTGGCATAGTCATGGCTCCAGAATGCAGACATCACGGAGGTTGCGGTAGCGTTCGGCGTGGTCGAGGCCATAGCCGACAACGAATTCGTCCGCAATCTGAAAGCCGACGTAGGCGACGTCTACCGGGCGGAGGCGGCGCTGGGGTTTGTCGAGGAGAGTGGCAATCCGCACGGAGCGGGGACGGCGCTGTTGCAGAAGCTGGGTGAGGTAGTTAAGAGTGATGCCGGAATCGATAATGTCCTCGACGATCAGAAGGTCGGCGCCTTCGACGGAGATGTCGAGGTCTTTCGTGACACGCACTTCGCCTGAAGATGTTTTGCCGCTGCCGTAGGAGGAAATGCCAATGAAATCGATGAAGGTGTCGCGGCGGATGGCGCGGGCCAAATCCGCCATAAAGAAGCAGGCTCCCTTTAGGATGCAGATCAGGTAGAGAGTGCCTTCCGGGTAATCGCGGTCGATCTCGGTTCCTAGTTCGGCGATGCGGATCTTGATTTGAGCTTCGGTGAGCAGCGGGCGAAGTGAGGGCATTCCGTAGTGTACGGCGGGATGCGCCGATTTTGCCGCTGATACACTACTGGCATGCAGGTATTGCAGGCTGGCGCGCACAAGCTGATCCTTCTGGAACTGGAAGCGGAGACGGTAAACAACGTGGCCAAGCAGGCCGGGTTCGAAAGCCGGGTGAAGGATACGGATCGCAGCATCCAACTGGACCTGACAGCTCCGGGGCGCCAGGGGCCGCTTCTTTTGTTCGATGCGGCGGATCCGGCAAACCTCGGCTGGTTTTCGCGCTGCCAGTTCTATATTGACGGGCGGACGGGCGGGGTGATGCAGACGCCCATGACGGTTGCCAATAAGCGCGACAGGAGCGGGAAAAACCAGATCAACTCCGTGCGGCTGCGGATTTCGAAAGAGCTGCCGGCCACCTTCCGGTTGCCGGGCAAGCAGCCCATCACGGAACAGGTGTTCTATTCACTTTTTCAGAACTTCCTGATCGCGCTGACCAAGACCGGTG
>JALYXI010000032.1 GCA_030947245.1 Acidobacteriota bacterium | reverse complement strand
CTGGGCAATCAGGAAGTGGTGGATCTGCTGCAGCAAACACTGGATGAAGAAGAGGAAACCGATTCCAAACTGACCGAAATTTCAAAGCGGATTCTTAGTGAGGCGAATGAAGGCGGTGAGGACGAGGAAGACGAGTCCGAAGAAGATGACTTAGATGACGACGAAGAAGAGGACGAGGAGGATGAGGACGAGCCCCTGCCGGCTGTAGCAAAGAAAAAGGCGGCGGCTCCGGCTCCCGCTAAGAAAAAGAAGTAGCTTACTGGTCCCAGGACCAGTTTAAGACCGGGTATTGGGGCCAGGTCTTGTAATCGAAATGCCACCATTCACTGTCATTCACAGTAAAACCTTGTTGTTCCATGGCACGGCGGAGCAGATCGCGATTGTGGCGCTGCTCCGCCGTTCCGCCCGTATAAGTGGGATAAGAACGTTCCGTCATTTCGTCGTATGCGCCCGGCATCGATAGGGGCTTGCCGGTACGAAGATCTACCAGCGTGAGATCAACTGCACAGCCGCGGTTATGTTTGGAGCCTTGCTGCGGATCTGCCACAAACCGGTGCTTGTCAGGCGAAGTTTCATCCCAGAACAGCTTTGTCACAGACCAGGGGCGATAGGCGTCGTAGATCAGCAGGCCAAGCGCCTGAGGTTCTAATGATCGTTCAGCGCGAATCAGCGCTTCAGCCGCCTCCCGCTGAAGAAAAGCTCTGCCGGTTTTGTAAACGGGGCGGCCCAGAAAGTTGTTGGGAGTGGCGTAGCGGATTTCGCGGCGAATATGTGGCTCTACCAAGTTGCCGCCAATCACAACAGTGACGGCGGAAGGCGTGATTTCGAAGTGGTCCATCCCATGGGCCAGTGGAAACCACTGCGATACCTTGGCGTCCGGATAATTGGGAATCACATACTGCTGGATCAAGAAATCGAGTGCGCGGCCTTCAATGGCAATTCCGGCCACATTCACGCTTTCCACGTCCACGCGGGCCTGGCCTCCGGAAGAGCGGATTTGGGCTGTTACCATGACGGACTGCTCACCGGAAAGCAGGTTTCGGAGGAGCCAATTGGGGGCTTTACCGGACTGGTTGGCAACCTGGGCAAGATCGATGAGGGCGCTGGCCGTGACCCGGCCGGTACCGAGAGTAATATGGGGATTTCGGACTCCGGGCGGGAGTTCCGTCCTGATCCATTGGTTCCACTCCTGCGCGGTCATAACCACCCTTGTGCCGGGGCGAAGCTTTTCGTGTTCGATTAGCGAGAATTTTCGGTCCAGCGAACTCGTTGCCGGGGCGAGAAGTAAAAGCGCGATGGCTCTCCGGCGCCGTCCCCCGAAAGCTTCCAGCAGACCTTTCCACTTGCGTGACACTAGTTCTGAGAGGTTCAGTAGGATGGCCAGGGCAAGAAGCCCGGGCCAAAGCTGAATGCTGCCCGGAACGGAGCGGCCGTTCGCATCGAATATTCCGTTTGCGGAGGAAAGGTCGGGATGGAAGACGCCTCCCGTTGCCTCGGCAATTTGTTTTAGCAGAAGCGGGTTTGAGCCGTATTCCCGCAATTCCGCCTCCTCCCGATAGAAGCCCACTTCCGGGAATGCACGGACCTCGAGTGCCGGACGAATACGGAACAGCCCCTGATTTGCTCCGATGTTGACGGAGGCCTGATAGGTACCGGAGGAGAGCTTCGTCACTTTCATTGGCTTCTGAAAATTGTTTGGACCCAGGGCGAAAATGTCAGGAGTTTTCGGCGGGTCGGGCACGTTTCGGCCCAGATGATAGTTGACGGTCAGGTCGCCCGAAGCGATATCGTAGGCCGCGACGGCTTCGGTTGCGGTTGCATGGGGCAGAAGGTCGCGAAACACGTTAGTCCAAAACTTGTCGAAGCCCGGCCAAGTGACCCAATCGGCAGCCCAGCGGCTTTTCGCATCCGAGGTAAAAACAGCGGAACGGCCCAACCCATACTGCCAACGGACAAACAGCGGGTCCTTCTTTCCGTTGTCGGCCTGATCGATTTCTAACAGTTCATTGGCGCTGGGCTTTTGAATGAATCGGACGTAGCCCTGAAGCGCCGGCGCGGTTTCCATGCCGACTCCTTCCAGCACTTCGGCCCTTTGAAGCACGGCCGCATGAGTGGCCTTCTCAATGGCGGTGGTCCCGGTATGCTCCTGGACGTCTTTCAGCAGGATCTGTTCAAGGCCATTCGGTTCGTTCAGAAAATAAGCTTTGCCTTTAGAAAACGAAGCTACCTTTTCAAGGTACGCGCGGTTCACGTCCTGCCCGAGGCCTACCGTGGAAATGGTGACGTGGTTTGCGGCGGCCTCGCGCGAAAGGCCCATGGAATCGCCTTCCTCCGAGATACCGTCGGTAAGAAGAACGATGTGCTTGTACACAGCATGAACCGCGGCGATCTTATGATATGCTTCCGCGAGCGCCGGGGCTATTTGGGTGCCTCCATCGGGAGTGATGCCGGCTATCAAGCGCTTGATCAACGTGCGGTCTTCCGCTTTCCGGATGGGAACGGCCCACTGGAAGGAATTATCGAAGATGAGAACACCGACGGAATCGATCGGCCGTAGATTCTCTACCACACCGATGGAAGCAATGCGCGCGAGTTCCATCTTCTTGCCTTCCATGGATGACGACTT
>JALYXI010000027.1 GCA_030947245.1 Acidobacteriota bacterium | reverse complement strand
CTGGAACACCATGCCGACCCGGCGGCGGAGATTGGTCACGTCGAGTTCGCGGATGTCCTGCTCATCCAAAAGAACCTGGCCGTCCCAGTGGGCCGCTTTTACTGTGTCGCTGATCCGGTTCAGGGTGCGGAGAAAGGTGGATTTGCCGCAACCGGAAGGACCGATAAGAGCGGTGATTCGATTCGTTTCAACCTGCAGATTGATGTCTTTCAAAGCTTGGAATGAACCGTAGAAGAAGTTCATCCCGGCGACTTTGAGCTTCGGCATGGCTGGGCTGGCGGAAGGAAAATCTCCCGGAGCATTGCCGGTTTGGCTTTGGGCTTGCATTTGGGGAGCAGAGAATCTGGGGGAAGCAGCCATAACGAGTCTCTTACCTTTGGAGCGTACCCCTCGACAGGATCAGACGCGCCGCTATATTCGAAACGAGAACCATGGACAGGAGCACCAAGCCAGCGGCCCACGCCTGCCGGTGCCAATCGTCATAAGGCGCAATCGCGTGGGTAAAGATCATGACCGGGAGAGAAGCCGTGGGTTCATTCAGGCCTTTGCTCCAGAACTGATTGTTTAGAGATGTAAAGAGAAGTGGCGCAGTTTCACCGGCAATCCGCGCGACTCCCAAGATCATGCCCGTAAGGACGCCGGATAGAGAGGCGGGAACCACAACGGAGGCGACGGTCTTCCATTTACTGGCGCCGAGAGCAAGCGCGCCTTCACGAAGACTGTTGGGAACGCCCCGGAGAAACTGCTCCGTGCTGCGTACGGTGATGGGAATCAGCATGAGCGAGAGAGCAATTCCGCCCGCCCAAGCTGAAAAATGCCGCATGGGAACGACAATCACGGTCCAGGCGAAAATTCCGATGACGATAGAGGGAACACCGTTCAGGAGATCCGCCATATAACGAATTAGGTAAGGGAAGGTTTTGCCGCCGAACTCGGAAAGATACACGCCGCCCATGAAGCCGATGGGCACCCCGATGGCTGTAGCAAGCATGACTATTTTAATACTGCCAACGATGGCATTGGCCATGCCGCCGCCGTTTTCGCCGGGCGGCATGGGAAGTTTAGTGAAGAAATCCCAGTCGAGGGATTTGCCTCCGTTATAAACAAGATAGCCAAGGATTAGAAATAGAATGGAAACCGTAATAAAAGTGCACGCGCCGGTAATCCCGAGCATTAGATTGTTCACGGCATAACGCCGGCGGGTGCGGCCGTCCATGGTCATACGGTGGAGCCTTTCTTGGTGGTTGCAAGGATCAGCAACCGCGCCATTCCATTAATCACGATGGTAAGCAGGAAAAGCACCAAGGCGAGGTAAATGAGCGATCCGAGGTACACGTCGCCTGAGGCTTCCGCGAATTCATTGGCAATAGAGGCGGCGATCGTGGTTCCAGGCGCAAACAGCGAGGAACTGATTGAAGGCGTGTTGCCGATCACCATGGTCACTGCCATGGTTTCCCCCAGGGCACGTGCAAGGCCAAGAAAAATCGATCCCATAATTCCAAGCCGGGCAAACGGCACCACGGCCTGCCAAGTGGATTCCCATTTGGTCGCGCCCAGGGCAAGAGCAGCTTCCCGTTGTTCGTTGGGAACATCCATAAGCGCTTCGCGGGAAATCGAAATGATGAACGGAAAAGTCATAATCGCGAGAATTACACCCGCGGAAAGATAGCCGACTCCGTATATGGGGCCCTGGAAGAGAGGAAGAAAGCCCAGGGTTGCCTTGAGAGCGGGTTCCATGTAGGTACGCATCAACGGAATCAGGGTAAAGATGGCAAGCAAGCCATAGATGACGCTGGGAACCGCGGCCAGAAGTTCCACCAGGAAGGTTGCGATGTTGGAGAGGCGCCGGGGAGCCATTTCGGAAAGGAAAATGGCTGCGCCCACGCCCAGGGGAACGGCAATACTCAGGGCCAACGCGGAGGTAAGGAGAGTTCCATAGATGAAAGGAAGCGCCCCGAACTGCTCTCCTGTCGGATTCCACACGGAGCTGGTGAAAAATCCGAAACCAAACTTCGCCCGCGCGGGAGCGGACTTGGAATACAACTGCCAGACTAGCAGCACCGTTACCAGCAGAATGGAAGAGGCGAAGGTCCACGTCACGGCGAATGCGATCTCGTCGCCGCCGGTAACACGGCGCACAAAACCCTTCGTACCCTCCGTGTTTGAAGAAGCAGAGATGACAGTGCTTGCCATTGGTTCGGTACGAACTACTGAATCATTGCGATCGTTTTCTTTTCCTTGGCTACCACCGCGCCCGGCAGCGGAGCGTAACCCAAAGCCGCTGCATTCTGCTGGCCGGTGGTGAGCATCCAATTCAGGAAGCCGGTAATCGCCTGCTTCTTGGCCGGGTTATTGATTTTGCTTGGAATCAGCAGCCATGTAAAGGTCGAGATGGGATAAGCGTTCGCGCCGGGAGCGTTGGTGATCAGGACGCGAAAATCGTCCGGCATGCTCGGGGCGGCAGCGGCGGCGGCAGCGGTCACGCTTGCCAGACTGGCTTTGACGAACTTACCCGAAGGATTCTTAACCGAACCGTAACCCATTTTTTGCGAAATGGCATAGATCAGTTCGACATAGCCGATAGAGTATGGAGTCTGTTTGACCATGCCCGAAACGCCTTCGTTCCCCTTAGCGCGGAGACCGGCTGGCCAGTTCACAGCCGTATCCGCCCCAATTTTATTTTTCCATTCCGGGTTCGCTTTAGAAAGGAAGTCCGTGAAGACAAAGCTGGTGCCGCTGGCATCGGAACGGACGACGACGACGATGGGCTGATCGGGAAGCCTCACGCCCGGATTGGAAGAGGCAATCGCCTTGTCATTCCACTTCTTAATGGAACCCATGAAAATGCCGGCGAGCGCGTCACCGGTGAAATTCAGGTCCTTCGCCACGCCTTCCACGTGGTACACGGGCACAACTGCACCCATCACAGTGGGAAAATGCAGGGGCTTGATCTTCATC
>JALYXI010000463.1 GCA_030947245.1 Acidobacteriota bacterium | reverse complement strand
TACTCCCCCATTCAATCTTTGGCGGTGTGCGTGAACCCGGGAAGCGCCCTCAACTCATACTGGCCCATGCCGTTCCCGAAGTAGGCCGTCATCACGATGGAGAACCTGGACGACCAACCCATGCGGCTCTATTACCAGATCGATTACACCCTCACCAAACTTCCCCACGATTCGCTTACTTCCATGCCCAATTCCGGTGGCATATCGTCGATCCTGTCCGCTTCGACAGCGAGCGGCAGCCTCCTATGTATATCCCACTCGGCGGCGGCACCTTGAAAGGAGTTTCCAAACCGGGCGAAATCGTATGGAGCCGCGTATGCGTTGAGCGAGGCCGGCTACAGGCGGATCTGGGTCGGGGCCGAGCGATTGCCTTGCCGGAGCGCGAAACGCAGCGGCGCTGGCAACAAACACCCCTCAATGGCCGATAATGCATGCGGTATTCCACGGCGTCTCTCGCGATCAAATGATGGCCCGCCACAAAGCGAATCACGTCAATGTTGCCTACGCTCCTTCGGCCGAAGATGCGGATCGTGCGCTTGCGGCCAAGGCCGCCATGCTGCACAACATGGGAGTTGAAGTTCATCTCTGTGGCGAATGGACACGGAATCCGTAAAAGAAAGCATCTTTTTGACTTCCGAAACTGTTCTAATCGGTAAACGGATTCATACGCCATGGACGCAAGTGACTTTCGCAGGATTGCATTGAGCTTGGAAGGCGCAACAGCGGGTTCTCACATGGGCGTAGAGGACTTTCGCGTAGGGGGCAGGATTTTTGCCACGCTCGCCTCGCAGAGTCAGGGTTTCGGCAATCTGATGCTGACGGCGGAACAGCAGAGAGCGTTTGTGGAGGAGCAGCCCGAACTCTACGTACCGATCGCAGGAGGCTGGGGCCGGATGGGCATGACCCACATTCGCCTGACGGAGGCCAGCGTGGATGCCATGACCGGGGCGTTGCGCGCGGCCTGGAAACTGCGGATCGAGAAGAACGCGAAGGCGGCCCGAAAGCGGTCTCCGGCAAGGAAGCAACGGTAGGAATGCTGACTGAATCCGCTCGGCTTTCCTTTTGCTGCGTGTATCAGGCGCGGTTATCCTGGAGACCGGCAAGCTGCATGCCGCGCTGCAGATAAAGATCGGAGTTCATGGTTTCCCATACGCGGCCGCTGCGGGCGTTTTCGGCCATCAACATCATGATGCCTTGATCGATTGCAACCACATCGGGACCGTACCATCCGTCGCCCGGGTGAAAGGCGTCCACGAATCCGTAACGTCCCCAGATCTTCTTGCCATAGCGATCGAGCATGCTTTCGAGGACGGCGCCGCATTGCCGCGGCATAAATGGCAGCGAACCCCCGGCAGCGCACGGAACGAGCGTGCCATCAAGCGATCCGGCCTGAAACGGGCCGCCCCAAGCGAGGTAGCCCCGCTGTGAATCGGAAGCGGTGATTCCCCACATGTTCTCGCCATACCAGGGAAACCGGTGGCTCTGGTCCATGCAGAACGTCCGATGCGCTTCTGTCGCCAGCCGCGAGTTCTCGAAGTAGTCGGCATACCGGTCCCGGCGGCCGCGAAAGTCGAACCACGCGTGGGAGTATTGGTGCGCGAACAACGGAGCGGCGCTTTCGATATAACTCAAACCGTCAACATTGCGGACAGGACGTTTCCATGCATCCCAACTGGCGGCGGGAATTGCGTTTGCAGGCGCGCCGATCGCTAAAAGATACATCGCCAGCAGTTCGGAATATGCGTCCCAACGATAAGGAAGAAAGCCCTTATCGAGGGTCCAGCCATGCCTGAGCGTGCCGCCGCCGTCGAGCATCCAGCGCCAATCCACCCGCGCGTAAATCTCACCGGCAAGCTGCGTGATTCTTGCACTCTGGAAATGGGCGGAGGCATGCAGCGCGCCGCAGATCAGCCATGCGGTATCAACCGAGGAGAACTCGCTGTTCCAAACCCGCTGGCCCGTGTGCATGTCCAGAAAGTGAGGAAAGAAGCCATTGGCGTGAATGGCTGCGTCCGCCAAAAACTCCAACGTGCGTTCCACGCGGCGCTTGAGGAGACCAGTTTCGAAATATCCTCGATCATCGGCGATGCAGAGAGCGCTTAATCCAAAGCCGGTGGCGGCAATGCTGGCAATGCGCCGGGTGTCCCGGCCGCGAATGCGGGCGCGGTCGCGAACCAGCCCCGTGCCGGGATCGGCTTCGATGTAGAAATACTTCGCGGCACGGAATTCCATCTCTTCCAGAAGCTGATCCTGGCTTGGAGAGAAATCGGGCTGTTCCATAGAAAATGAATGAGAACGGCGGGGCGTGAGAAGAACCGCTCCCGTGCCGGCCGCCAACCGCAGGAATGCCCGGCGGCCAATTCTGAGTGGAGAGTGATGAAACAGACTATACGAAAGTATCACGAAATATACCGGATATTAATGACGCGGTTCAAGATTTTGTGTGAGCGAGTTCAAGCTGCGCTTTGCGACGTAGCTTCGGGCAACGGAAGCACAGTCAGCGCCGCCGGCGCTTTTTCGACGGGAACGGACCCTGGAAGCTTTTCATTAAGCAGGAGTTCGGTCGATTGCACGATGGGCTCCCGGTGGAAACGATTCTGCATGCAGTTGCGGTTCAATGCGTTATCGAGCGCGAGCAGGGACATGCCCTGATGATGTGCCATAAAGCTCTTGACTACTGTCTCCTGTCCCGCAGGACGCGAGAAATCCACGGCCTCATAGAACCCGTAGCGCGTCAGCCAGCCGCGCTCAGCCTGCCTGCGGAGATTCTGGATAGCGCGCTTAGGATCAATCATCATAGCCAGTATCGTTGCGTAAGGAGCAGTAACTAAATGGTCCTCCGGACCGCGATTTAATCTCAGCCCAGGTACGCCGAACGCGTAATATCGGTATTCGGAACCGCCGTCACTCTCCGCGCACGCCGATTCCGAAACTCCCCACGGTATCCTGTGAACCGCGCCGTATGCCTGTTGGGCCTTCACTGCTCCTCGTGCCGTCTGATCGAGCAAGGTGTCAGGATACAGTTTGAGCCACAGAAGCGGCATCAGGTATTCAAACATCGTCCCGCTCCAGGAAAGCAAAAGATCAGTGCCGCCGGCGTGAATCAGCGTGCGGCCAAGCCGCAGCCAGTTTTCCTGTGGAATGTCATTCTTCGCAATCGCGACAAAACTCGCGGTGCGCGCCTCGGAAGCCAGCAATCCGTATTCAAAGCCATCCATCTGCACGGTCTCGACGTTGTAACCGATGTGCAACAGCTTTCGCTTTGAATCGAAGAGGAAGCTGAAGTCCATGGCGTCGATCAGGTCGAAAATGCGGGTGGACAGATCGTCGATCCCGCCGCCGGCGAGTTCAGGATCTGAGTCTTCCAGATGGGAGCGGATCAGAGAGGAAAGCCGGATGGACCAGAACCGCGCCTCATCGGATATGTTCTCCCTCTCAATTTCGGCGGACTTTTCACCAGCGGACTCCAGCCATGCGCGCCACTGCGGTACACTGTCACCGGCTGGCGGGGGTGTGTCAGCCAGGAGCCGGCGGGCGCCCGAAGATTCCGGCGCGGTTTCGAGAATTGCACGGCAATGGTCGGCGACTGCTTCGGCGGCCGCGGCGCCGATTAACGGCCTTTTCAGTTCTTCCAGCAATCCCTGCCTCAGCGTAATCAGGGATGCCGCCAGATTTCCGCTATCGACTGTTGACACATACCGGGGCGAGAGCGCAGCCAGGGTTTGCGCGTCGTACCAATTGAAAAAGTGGCCTCGATACCGCTCCATCCGATTCAGCGATCCCAGAATCGATTCGGTGTTCCCGAGGAACTCCCGCCGGCTGAGATATCCGAAATCGCGAGCGGCGAGTTGCGCATCCAACAGCAGCCCGATGTTTGTGGGCGAGACCCGCTGCGCTTTGACGCAGCCCTCTTCCAGCACATTGTCGGGAACCAGGCGGCAGTCCTCCACCAAACCAAATTCCGCGAAGTATTGCCAAGTGCGCAGCGCAACACCGCGGAGAAATAGCCGGTCCTCTCTTCCGATCCTCTCACTTCGCAAAGGTACCGAGGAATTGAGCAGTAGTGCTATTAAGGGCGAGGCCATCCAGGCGATCAGGAACGGGGTGGCGAACGGCAGTGCGGCCGGCCGCGCGAACGCGATGATGATGGCTGTAGCAAGAGCAAGCGGTGTCGCCAGCCAGAGATAAGAATCGATCGATCTCACGGTGCGCCGAGGTCCGGCCTCGGCCTGCGCGGCGCTTTCCCACTCAAGCAAACGGCGGCCCGTCATGGCCGTCCTGATTATGGAGCGCAAGATTGCATCAAGCATCAGGCACATCTGGTGGGCCAGAAAGACCATGCGCAATGCCACGTCCAAGTTTCCCGCGAGGAGGGCATTGGCGGTTTGGCGCAGTTGTACCCACCAACGCGCGCGAGGCGAGAAACGAAGTAGCGAAAAGAACGCCTGGAGATAGACAGGCAGCAGCGAAACGGCGGTGACCACAATCGTCCAATAAGCGGCTCCTCCGGGAAGAAAGGTCCAACCGGCCACAAGCAGCACAAATATGCCAATTTCGAGCATGCTGCGGCGCAGATTATCTACAATCTTCCACAGAGAAATGATCGAGAGCGGGTTCGGCGCCTTGCGGCCGTGATAATCCCTAACACGCGGCAAGAGCCAGTGCATGATCTGCCAATCGCCCCTGACCCAGCGATGCTTGCGCTTGGACCACGCGTTGTAGTGCGAGGGATAATCGTCGATTAACTCAATATCTGAGACCAGGCCGGCCCGGGCGTGAGTACCCTCGATCAGATCGTGACTCAGTAGCACGTCATCGGGGAAGCGTTTGCTTAGAGTCGCCTGAAAGACATCTACGTCATAAATCCCTTTCCCCACGTAGCTGCCTTCCCCGAACAGATCCTGATACACGTCGGAGACGGCTGTTGTGTAAATGTCGAAACCTGTCTGTCCCGAGTAGATGGACGCAAGGCGCGAACGCCGCGCGGAATGCACACTGATACCCACGCGAGGTTGCAAAATTCCATATCCGGCCCGCACGACTTTCCGCACAGGATCGATCACTGCGCGGTTCAGCGGATGTGCCATCGTCCCGACAAGCTGCTGAGCCGTTCCACGCGGGAGTTCCGTATCCGAATCGAGCGTGATCACATACGTTACCCCAGGCAAAATCGAGACGTCGCCAATAATGGCCGCGAACGCATTGCCTTGATTGCGCAATAAGCTATTCAGTGCGATGAGCTTGCCGCGCTTCCGTTCCCAACCCATCCAGGCAGACTGCTTGGCGTTCCATTCACGGCGGCGGTGGAAGAGATAGAACGGCTCGCCGTGGTTCGAAGCGTACTGCGCATTCAGGCGCCGGATCCCCGCAATGCAAAACTGCTCCAGGCGTTGGTCCTGTTCCTGAACGGGATGAGGAGCGTCGGCAAAATCGGTCAACAACGCGAATGCCAGCTGGGGGTCGCGGTTGGCGAGAAATCGCACTTCCAGGTCCTTCAATAGCTTTTCAATGAATTCTTCAGAAAGCAGGAGCGTTGGAACCACCACCATGGTGCGGTATTCGACCGGAATGCCCTCTGAGAAATCAAGCTTGGGGAGACGGCACGGCCGCACAAAGTGAATGGTGAGCTGGTTCATTAAGGCGATTGCAGGCTCGGTCGCCAGAAAGAACAATATCAACCCGAGATACTTCAGTTCGTCCGGCAGCCACGAGAACAAATAAGCCGCAAGCGCCAGCGTGATCAGCTCGATTCCGAACAGGTAAAACGCGGTAGGCCAGTTCAGGATGGCTTCGATGATGCGGCCCCGCAGGGGGCGCCGGTATTGCAGGCCGTCTTTCAGGCGGGAAGCGCCGCCGCCGATAAGAAAATACCCGACGTGAGCTTCCCGGGCATCGCTGCCCACGGTCTTCAGCGCCTCGGCCGCGAGGGTGATAGCGGCACGTGCGACATCTTCCTCGGTAGCGGGGCAGCGCCGCGCAATATCCTCAACCGAGTGCCGGTACCGGTCACGGGTGTGGAAATCCATGCGCGGGTAAGCGCCCGCTGGATCTTCGCGCAGGATCTGCTCAGTCCGGCTAGAGGCCTCGACGAAGTCTTGCCAAGCTACCGATCCCAATTTATCCAAGCTCAGAAGGACCGCGGCTGAGCGCTTCGGAGCATGTTGTACATTGCGGCTCAATTCCTCAATCAGAGCGAGCCGGAGCATCGTGTCCACGATCCAGAGCTCCGCCAGGGTAAGCGGCGCGAACGATTGGTATTCCTCAATAAAGGAAGCCACCGCATCCTGGGATACCTGGCCGGCCAAATCATCGGTAATTTCTATAGCGATTTCGTAGATTCGGGGATAGCCGAAGCGGGGTCCGTTTGTAACCAATGGCAACGGTTCCCGCTGGATCTGGGGCAGCAATCCGCGCACTTGGCGGATTTGGGCTTTGATGAAACGGAAATTCTCGGTAAGCCACTTACTTTCAGCGGGAAGCGCATCGCCCTTCTTTCCGCGATCCATCTCCCGGAGGTACGCCTGCCTGATACTCGTTGACGCCAAGTCGAGCCGGGGGATCAAAGGAAGGGCACGGCCGGAGCCGAATGTACGGTTGCGCGCCAAATCCGCGGCACGGGACGCAGGTTCCCCCATGGTGTAGCGGCGGCCAGGGGTATCGGCAATGCTCATACAAACGTCAGCCGCTAGCGATAACCGGCGGCTTGCAATTCAAACATCTCAGCATATCGGCCTCCGCGCAAGATCAATTCCGCATGAGTCCCATGTTCGCTGATGGCGCCCCCTTCCAGCACCAAAATGCGATCCGCCATGCGCACCGTAGAAAAACGGTGTGAGATCAAGACGGCCATGCGCCCCGCTGTAAGCTCCGCGAACCGGAGGAAAACCTCGTATTCCGAACGCGCATCCAGCGAGGCGGTCGGCTCATCCAAAATCAATAGCTGCGCATCACGCATATACGCTCGCGCGAGAGCAAACTTCTGCCATTCGCCGCCTGAGAGATCTACGCCCCCTTCAAACCGGCGGCCCAGAATCTGATCCATCCCGTTCGGCAGTTTCCCAATCACGCCATCCGCCAAGCTCTTGCGGGCCGCCTGCTCAATACGCGGCAGACTTCCGGCTTCTTCAATTCTACCCACCCCAATGTTTACCCGCGCCGGCATTTCGTAACGCATGAAATCCTGGAAAATTATGCCGATTTCCGCGCTCAGATCCTCAATGCTATAGTCACGAAGGTCATTGCCATCAAGGAATATCGCACCGCTCGTTGGATCGTATAGACGCGCGAGCAGTTTGACGAACGTGGTCTTGCCTTGACCATTTTCTCCAATCAACGCGACCCGGTCACCCGGTTCAAGGCGGAAATCGAGATCGCGCAAAATCGCTCGCTCCGAGCCTGGATACTGGAAACCTACTTTACGAAACTCAAAACCCAGCCGGATCGGCCGCGGGGCTGGCAATGGATTCGGCCCCGAACGAATCGCCGGGCGCACTGCAAAGAATTCAATCAGATCCGTCAGGAAGAGCGCCTGATCGGCAATGCTGGAGAACGTAGAGAACAGCGCCTGAATGTTGCTGCTGGTTCCTGCTATCGCGCCTGCGAGAAAAGTTAGCGTACCGATGGTAAGTTCTCCGGATAGCGTCCGGTAGACAACCAGCGCATAGGCTCCGTAATATCCCGCCGCTCCCACGATTGCGAGCAAAGATCCCGCGCGGGCGCGACGGGTGACCAACTTCCGGTTCTGCTCGAAGATCCGGTCGGAAATCTCGCGGTAACGCTCTGTGATGAAAGGCCCCAGGCGGAAAACTTTAACTTCTTTAGCGCTCTCCTTGCTTGCGCCAAGGACTCGCAAGTAGTCGGTTTCGCGCCGCAAAGGCGTGAGCCGGTGCGCCAAAGTATAACCGAGAAACGCGAAGTGGCTCTCGCCCAGAAAGGCCGGTACGGTGCAAGCCACCAGCAGCACAAGCAGCCATGGTGAAAAGACGAAAACACCCGCCGCCAGAGAAAGCAGCGTAATCGCCTGCTGACCCATGCGCCCGATTCCGGCCAGCATGCCCAACCGGTCGGTGGCCTGCACTCGCGCGCGTTCCAGTTTGTCTACGAACAGCGGGTCTTCGAACGAGGCCAGGTCCAGCCGGGTAGCGTGCTCAATCACCTGGACGCTGATCCGTTTTGTGAATTGATCCGCTAGCAATGCGTCGCAATAGTCGATTAGGCGGCCGAGCACGTTGCTGGCGCAGGCAAGCGCAAACTCAAGCGCCAGCAACCACCAGATATCGGGCGGCGCTGGCGCATGCTGCGAAACCACCCGCACCACGAGATCGATGATGAGTTTCGATACCCACAGCATGGATACCGGGGTGAGGGCTGCGATGACTCGCAGCGCAAGGCCGGCGACCGTAAGGCCGCGGCCGGACTCCCACACCATTTTTAGCACTGGCGGGATATTCTTCAAAGCCCCAAAGCGCGTACGCCAATTTCCCCACAAAGCGCTGCCAGCGTTCGCTTGATCTTGGTTCGGCAATGTGCCTCAGTCTCGCACGCTGCGTGCCACTAACGGTGTGGCGGAGAGAAGCTTCTTGCGGCGGACAATCGGTTATAGGCCTTTTTCAACCATCCGCAATAGGCGTTCTGTCAACTCATCAACGTCCTTCGCGGATATTCCGTTCAGTGGACCCTCAATGACCAGAAAAGCCATACCGTGAACAGCGGACCAGGCAAGGTACTCCGCCCCAGATCTACGCTCCCGTGGAAGCGCTCCCGTCTTCACCATCATGTCCAAAGCGGATCCAAGCAGTTGGAACGGATTCAAGCCGCTGTTGCCCGCCTTGGCGGCATCGGCATCGCCCTCTACCCGGTCAGGAACGGAGAATGCCGTCCGGAAGAGACCTGTCTCTTTGAGAGCAAATTTCAGGTAGCCCGTCCCAACTGCGCGGAGCGTCGCTCGTGCTGAATCCGCCGGACGCTTGCTGCGTCGTAACCCCGCAATTTCCGCTTCAATGGCGAGGGCAAGCGAAGAAAGTGCGGCCGCTCTGACCGCCCGCAAGAGATCGCTGTGACTGGAAAAGTGCCGGTAGGCGGCATTGGGAGCAACTCCTGCCCGTCGCGTCGCCTCGCGAAGCACAACCGCATTCGGGCCGCCAGCGCGTGCCAATTCGATGCCTGCTTGCAGCAGGGACCGCCGAAGATCGCCGTGGCGAAAGGTCTTCCGAGCCGGCGCCTGAGTTTTCCGTCGAACGTTCATGACTTCTTGTGGACAGTGTACATTTGATCTGGTACGTTGTTGTGGACGGTGTACACATACAGGTTTACGTGGCCACCAAAACAAGGAGCGAAACGATGTCATCCGAAACACTAAAAACACAGCCTTCAACTTTTGTATGGTACGAGTTTCATACTTCTGACGCGGCCGCGGCCGAAACCTATTACCGTAGCGTGCTTGGCTGGGGAGCGCGCGACGCCGGCATGCCGAACGGTCGCTACACTCTGGTTACCGTTGGCGAGACCCCGATCGGCGGACTTTTGCAGAAGCCCGCGGATAGCTTTGCCGCCGGCGCTAAACCTGGTTGGATCGGTTACATAGGAGTAGACGATGTCGACAAATTTTCTAAGCGTGTGCAGCAGGCAGGAGGCTTTGTGCATCGCGGGGTCGAGGACGTGCCGGGTGTCGGCCGTTTCGCGGTAGTCGCCGATCCCCAGGGCGCGGTCTTTGTGCTGTTCCAACCACCGGATGGAAGTCAGCAGCCTGAGCGCCCGATTGCCGGCACACCGGGGTCCGCCGCCTGGCATGATCTGGCCGCCATCGATTGGCAGTCTGCCTTTGCGTTCTACGCTGATATGTTCGGCTGGAGCAAATCCGAGGCGATCGACATGGGTCCGAATGGCGTGTACCAGATTTTTGCGGCCGGATCCGAGCCGATCGGGGGCATGATGACCAGAATGGACCCGGCGCAAAGCCCCGGCTGGCTCTTCTATTTCAATGTCGATGAGATCCATGCGGCCATCGAGCGGGTAAAGCGGAACGGCGGCACGGTAGTTCATGGACCGTCCGTAGTTCCAGGCGGCCAGCAGATTGCCCATTGTCTCGACCCGCAAGGCGCAATCTTTGGCATCGTCGGCCCGAAGAGTTGATTCGGGCTCTCTACCGCAACAACTCACGATTGTGGGCGGCTCCGCAGGACCGTTCTGCCGGCACGCCAGCAACCGGCAGAGGGGTACTGGCATCTAAACAGTGTGTCTTCTCTCGCACTCGCCAGCACGGCTCTCCGTATTGCTCCCCAGTTCTGGGAGCGCTTCTCCGCGGATTTGAAACGCCCCGTTTTAGCGGCTCCGCACCATCCTAACTTTCGGAATTGGACGGACGAGGGTCTGCGCGCGGCCTGGATTGGCCACAGCACGGTGGTGATCCGCATCGAGGGCTTTACCATCGTCACAGATCCGGTATTTAGCGATCGCGTGGGGCTGAATTTCGGGCCTGTGACACTGGGAATCAAACGGCTGGTTGCGCCCGCGGAGGAGTTGCGCAAGATTCCCAAGCCGGACCTGGTTCTGCTCTCGCATGCGCATATGGACCATTTCGATCTGCCAAGTTTGCGAGCACTGGAAAGCAAGCAGACCGCTGTGATCACTGCTCCCCATACAACGGATTTGCTGCGGCCTGGCCGGTACGGAGCAGTGCGGGAGCTTCGCTGGAACGAAAGCACGCAGGTTGGGCCCGCAACCATTCGCGCTTTCGAAGTGAAGCATTGGGGAGCGCGGATGCGCAACGACACGCAACGCGGGTATAACGGCTACGTTGTGGAGGTCGGACGGCATCGCGTACTGTTTGGCGGCGACACCGCGTGGACCGATACGTTCCGGCCGCTTCGTGCGCGGGGTCCGATCGACTTGGCGATTCTACCCATCGGCGCGTATGACCCGTGGGTTCGCGTACACTGCAATCCGGAGCAGGCCATGCGCATGGCCAACGACGCCGGCGCACAGTTCTGTTTGCCTGTGCATCACAAAACGTTCGAGCTAAGCCGGGAACCGGTTTCCGAGCCCATCGAGCGGTTGATGGCCGCTGCCGGAGCGGATACCGGCCGGATCGTATCGCAAGAGATCGGCCAGGAATTTCATCTCAATAATTAGCCTGGACCGCAAAGGGTTGAGAACTGCTTGAGGGCGCCCTGCACGGAGTAAAATCCGTTCACCGCGTACGAAGGACTGGTGTGTAGATACCACCATAGCGTCGTCGAATCCTGCAAGCTATAAGTCTTGCCGTTCGTGGTTTTCGTAAATGAACCGTTTGAAAGCGCCTCCAGCGGGTCGCCCGTTTCGAAGTTGATGATGCAAGACCCGGGTTGGCCCGGCAGCTGCGCAGGCGGGATCACATTAAGACCGGCGAAATCGCCCACAAACGGATCGTTCGCCCATTCGGTTACCTCGTGGCTTAACGCAACCGTGTTATCGAATCCGGTACCCTGGAAAGTCAGATCCCGGACATACGCCGCGTAAACCCAGGTCTGAGCTGTTGCGTTCGGGCCCGCTTCGGCACTGTGGTATCCGACAATGCAGCAGTTGTTGATCACACCCTGGTATTCAAGGACGTTGTCTGTAACCAGCATCGGCAACGTACCGGGAGAAAACAGTCCGCTGGTCGCCAGGGTGTCGATTGCATTACCGATAAAGTTGATATCGACAAGACCAACCATCACTCCGTTTCTATTAAGAACTGCAACCCCTTTGTCCGCCGGAACAGTAATTTTTTGCGATGGCAGAATTGTGGGATTCCCAAGCAGCAAATGATAGTCCGTCTGGGAGAAACCCGGAAAATTCCAGAACTCACCCCGCTGCATCGCATCGAGATATTGAGTGTTACCGAGATCTGTACCGGCCACAGTGTAGCTGGATGTCTGAAATATTGGAGAGTTCTGAATCGCTTGCACCACGTTGGCTCCGTCCAGCACGGCCCCGTTTGAGAATACGACCCGGAGCGGGAGGATTGTGGCCGGGATGGTAGTGGTGGCCGCACCGGCTTCCGGGTCGGTCCCGATAATCCTCATCTGCAGAACTGTGCCGCCGAGCGAAGTAAAGCCCTTTGTGTAATAGGCCAAGCCGGGCGGGGATAATGCCGCGCGGGAAAAGTCGGCGGGTTGAGCAGGGCCATGGCCGTAGTTGTTGAGGAACTTCGCCGTCCCTTGGGTCCCGTCGGGCAGATCGATCGTCTGGCCCTCGACTGCAATG
>JALYXI010000443.1 GCA_030947245.1 Acidobacteriota bacterium | reverse complement strand
GGACTGGACCGCCCGCGAAAAGCTGAACGCCGAAAAAGAGATGCTCGGTTTCTATGTAACCGGCCACCCGCTAGATCAATACGAGGAGAAAATTTCCGAAGTTTCCAAACAGGATTCGAGCAGTCTCGAAGGCCTGGAAAAGGGCGTCGAAGTTGCCATGTGCGGTGTCCTCACCGCGATACAGAAGCGCCGCAATCGCGAAGGCAAATCCTGGGCATCGATGCTCCTTGAAGACCGCCTCGGCTCCACCGAAGCGCTGGTCTTCACCACCCAATTCGACCGCCTCTGCCCCATGCTCGCCGAAGATCAGGCCGTTCTGGTCCGCGGCCTCGCTCTTCCCGAAGAAAGCGCCGCGACCAAAATCTCGGTTCAGGACATCATCCCGCTCGATCTGGTCCGCGTCCCTCAACCCACGTTAATCGCCATCAAAGTCTGGCTTAACCGGAACGGCATCCCGGATAAAGCCGCCGCTCTCCAGGAACTATTCACTCAGAAGCCCGGCGAAACGCAGGTCCGGTTCCGCCTGGAAAACCCGCAAGCCTTCTCGCTCACCCTAGACGTTCCCGCGAAAGTAAAAGCCGACCGCGAATTCCGTGCAAAACTCGAACAAATTTGCGGTCCGGAAACCTACGAAATCCTAGCAAGTTAACTGGCGCTACACTACGGAACAAGATGGCCATTGCCACCCAACTCTCCATCGATGAATACCTCACCCCCGCGTACCATCCCGATTGCGACTACGTAGACGGTCAACTCGAGGAGCGTAATTTGGGTAAATTCGATCACAGCAATTTACAAAGAGCCCTCATTGGCACACTTTTCAACCGTGAGCGCGAATGGCGGATCCGTGTCCTCCCGGAGCAACGTGTACGCGTAAGCGCCACGCGCGTGCGTATTCCCGATGTTTGCATTCTCTCGCGCGATCAGCCTATCGAGCCTGTGTTTACCCGCCCGCCCCTGGTCTGCATTGAAATTCTCTCCGAATGCGACACCTTGCGGACCACCCGGCCGCGTCTGACCGACTATTACCATTTCGGGGTCCCCAATCTCTGGGTGTTCGATCCGGAATCCCGCGAGGCCTGGATCTGCCGGGCCGCTGGGATTGAACTCGCATCCGAAATCCTGGAAGTCCCCGGCACTCCAGTCCAGATCCATCTCCCCAGCCTTTTTGCCCATCTGGATTAAGCTTCCGGCGCTAATGAACGGTGTACTTGGCTCTTAGGGCGAAGGGGGCGATTTCGATTTCGAACTGCTCCCGGTCCGCACGAAGCATAGTGTAAGCGCCGCGCATGGCGCCCTCCGGCGTCTCGAGAAGGCACCACGACGAATACTGAAACGATGCTCCCGGCGCCAGCACGGGCTGCTGGCCGACCACCCCGGGACCTTGGACTTCTTTGGTGTGCTCCCGGGAATCTGTGATGATCCAGTGGCGGCTGAAGAGTTGCACAGGGACCTCTCCTTGATTTGTAATTCGAACCGTATAAGCAAACACCCATTTGCTATCGAGCGGCTGCGAGTGTTCGGGCGAGGGCTGCGACATCACCTCGACGCGGACGCCTTGGGTGACGGCATCGGACATGGGCGGAGTGTTCCACTGTAGAGCAGGCATCGGGTCAAGGCTTATGGTATCGCCAAGGCTATAGCGGGATGTTGCCGTGCTTCTTTCTCGGCATAATATCTACTTTGTTTTCCAGCATTTTGAGCGCGCGGATGATCCTTGGACGGGTTTCATGGGGCTCGATGATATCGTCCAGATAGCCGCGCTCGGCGCTGATAAAGGGGTTTGCGAACTTTTCGCGGAACTCTTCCACTTTGGCGGGGCGGGCTGTGGGATCCTCCGTCAGCTCGCGGCGGTAGACAATGTTGACCGCCCCTTCGGCGCCCATCACGGCAATCTCCGCTGTAGGATAACCGAGGTTGACGTCCGTCCGGAGATGCTTGGAGCCCATGACGCAATAGGCGCCGCCGTAAGCCTTCCTCACCACAACGGTGATCTTAGGCACCGTGGCCTCGGCGTAGGCGTAGAGGAGTTTGGCGCCGTGGCGGATGATGCCGCCGAACTCCTGGGCGGCGCCGGGGAGAAAGCCGGGAACATCCTCAAAGGTAAGGATCGGGATATTGAAGGCATCGCAGAAGCGGACGAAGCGGGCGCCTTTAACGGAGGAATCGATGTCAAGGCAGCCTGCGAGATGAGCAGGCTGGTTCGCAACAATCCCGACCGGCCGGCCATCCATGCGGGCGAAGCCGATGACCAAATTCATGGCGAAATTTTCCTGCACCTCAAAAAAGTAGCCCTCGTCGATCACGTGGCGGAGCAGATCTTTCATGTCATAGGGCAGGTTCGGTTCGACGGGAACAAGCGTATCGAGCTCGGAATCGGCGCGGTCCGCAGGGTCGGCCGTGGGTCGGCGCGGGGGGTCTTCGCGGTTATTGGCGGGTAGGAAGCTGAGCAATTCACGAATCATCTGGGTGCATTCGGTGTCGGTTGCGGCTTTGAAGTGTCCCACTCCGCTCACCGAATTGTGAGTATCGGCTCCGCCTAATTTTTCTTTGGTGACGTCCTCGTGGGTGACGGTCTTCAGAACATCGGGGCCGGTGACGAACATATAACTGGTTTGATCCACCATAAAGATGAAGTCGGTGATGGCGGGGGAGTAGACGGCGCCGCCGGCGCAGGGTCCCATAATGGCGGAAATCTGAGGAATGACGCCGCTTGAGAGCGTGTTGCGAAGGAAAATGTCGGCGTAGCCGGCGAGGGAAACGACACCTTCTTGAATGCGCGCGCCGCCAGAGTCGTTTAGGCCAACAATCGGAGCGCCGGTTTTCATAGCGAGGTCCATCACCTTGCAGATTTTCTGGGCGTTGGCTTCGGACAGCGAGCCGCCGAGCACGGTGAAGTCCTGGGCGAAGGTGTAGACGAGGCGGCCTTCGATTTGACCATACCCGGTGACGAGGCCATCGCCGGGGACGACCTGATCTTCGAGTCCGAAGTTGCGGGAGCGATGAGTGACCAGCTTATCGAGTTCTTCAAAAGTACCCTCATCGAGCAGCAGATCGATGCGCTCGCGGGCGGACAGCTTGCCCTCGCGGTGCTGGCGCTCGCGGCGTTCAGGGCCGCCGCCCTGTTCCGCGGCTTCATGGCGGCGCCGGAGTTCTTCGAGCCTGGTCATGGGTTTCATTGTAGGGGAGTGCTTCGAAGACAAGTAGACTGAAGAGGTGGCGGAGATTTGTAGTTGCGGGACGCATCTGGTGGAGGGCGCCGTATTTTGCCACCAGTGCGGGAAAGCTCAGAGAGAACTGCTGGCCCCGGAGCCGGTGGAGGCGGAAGCGGCTCCGGTGGAGGCCGCCGGGCTTGTAGACGGTGCGGTCGCCGCGCCTATCCCTCGGATAGCGCCGGTTGGTTTCGGGAATTCGGTGGCAGTGCGGGTTGGGTTTCTTGCTGCCAGCGTGGCGTCCATGTTGGATGCACTGCCGTGGGTGGACATGTTGTTTGTGGTCTGGTCAGCCGCGGCGGGCTATGTGTCCGTGGTGTTGTACCGCAAGCGAACGGGGCAAGCGCTCAGTGTGCGGGGCGGGGCCAAAATGGGTTGGATCACCGGCGTGCTGAACGCTGTGATTGTGATTGTGTTCTTTACGCTGACGTTTGTGGCGAGCGTTTCAGATTTTACGGCCACGTACCGGCAGCAGTTGGGCGCGCTGCAGGCTCGCGATCCGGCCAGTTATGCCAAGGCTTCGGGGTTTCTCGAAAGTCCCTATGCTCTGGCGACCGGGGTGATTGTGCTTCTGTTCGCGATGTTTGTGGTGTTCACGACGGCAGGGATCGCAGGCGGGGCGTTGAGCGCGAAGATCGGAAAGAAGGACTGAGGGTTTCGTAGGACGCGAGCGCGCTTTCGGCGATGGACTCCCAACTGAAACGCGCGACGGCCTGTTCGCGGCCGTTTTGGGCGATTCCGGCGCGGCGGTACGGATCCGCCAGGAGTTCGCAGACCGCATTGGCGAAAGCAGGGCCGAGTTCGCGAATGAGCAGGTGGCGGCCGTCTTCCAGTTCGAGGCCGGCGCAACCGGCAGGAG
>JALYXI010000426.1 GCA_030947245.1 Acidobacteriota bacterium | reverse complement strand
TTGCTACAGTATGCGACCCAATTGCGTTGATCCCACAGGAACTGCCGTTGGACTTAGGATAGAGACATATGCCGACATTACGTCCTTTACCCAGTTCTGCTGCAATCTCCCACGGATTCTGGGCGGGCTGGTCCTCACGACCCATATGGCAATCGCTATACACCTTTGCAGATCCGCACCAGCACAATTCGCCTAAGGAAAAAGCCTTCACAGCTTCAGATTAGCCCAGCATAGCCCGCTGCTCCGTATGCGAAACGGGTTTTCCCGGAAACCGTTTCGCGATACGTTTCGTGGACAGTTTCCGGGATCGTCTCAGATCCGAAAACCTCACTTTTACTGGCTATCTTGGTGACTCGGGCGGGGCTCGAACCCGCGACCCTTTGATTAAAAGTCAAATGCTCTACCGGCTGAGCTACCGAGTCACTGAGGAGGTCCGTTTCTTAGATTAGCAGAGCCGGTCAATTTGCGCCGCCAAGGCATAGTCCTTCTTCGTCACTCCATTCGCGGTGTGGGTCCAGAGCTTCACCAGCACACGTCCCCAGCTTACTTCTAAATCCGGATGGTGCGCGGCAGCTTCCGCAAGCGCTCCGATCCGATTGGCAAACGCAAGCGCCGCGGTAAAATCCGGGAAGCGAAACTCCTTCTCCAAATGATGCTCCCGCACCACCCGCCACTCACGGTCCGTCATCACGCCGCCCTCGCTACGGCTTCCACGAACGATCGGATCCGTTCCAGCGCGAGGCTCAGCTTTTCGAAGGAATTCGCGTAACTGAATCGCAGAAAGCCTTCCCCCTTCGACCCGAAAGAGGAGCCGTTCAGGCAGGCGACGCCCGCTTCGGACAGGAGCCGGTCCGCCATCTCACGGGATCCGAGTGGAGTCCCGCTGACATCCGCCCACGCGTAGAAAGCACCTCCAGGCAACCCGCACCGGAATCCGGGGATGGAATTCAAGCCTGCGCAAAACAGTGCACGGCGGCGCGCGAATTCCGCCACCATCCGCTCCACGTCATCTTGCGGGCCTTGGAGCGCGGCCAGACCCGCGCGCTGGGTGAATGTAGCCGTGCAGGAGTTGGAATTCACCATCAATTTGTTCACGGCAGCTACCAGCCACTCCGGCATCACGCCATAGCCAAGGCGCCAACCGGTCATGGCATAAGCCTTTGAAAAGCCGTCCAGAAGAATGGTGCGGTCCAACATTCCCGGCAGGCTCGCGATGGAAAATGGCGGTTCGTCATACCAGATCCGGGAATAGATCTCATCGCTGAGCACCATGCAATCCCGCTTCAGTACTTCCGCGGCAATTCCTTCGAGCAACGGCCGGTCCAACACCGCACCAGTCGGGTTTCCGGGTGAGTTCAGTATGACAAGCTTGGTGCGCCCGGAAAACCGGGGCGCTGTGCCAGAACTCATGGGAACAGGCACGGCTTCGAGGAAACGGATTAGCGACTCATAGATCGGGAAGCCGGGGTTCGGATAGATGACTTCATCCCCTGGCTCAAGCAAGGCCAACATAGGGAAGAACAGGATCGGCTTGCCCCCCGGCACCACGCACACGTGTTCCGGGCGCGCTGCGATTCCACGTGTCCGGCTCACGGATTCCGCAATCGCTTCGCGCAGTTCGGGCAGGCCCTGCGTAGGCCCATAATGCGTATACCCTTCATCGAGCGCCCGCTTGCCCGCTTCCACAATATGCGCGGGAGTTGGAAAATCCGGCTCCCCAATCTCCAGGTGAATCACATCCCTGCCTTGCGCTTCCAGAGCGCGGGCGCGCACCAGCACGTCGAACGCGGATTCCGTCAGCAACCGCCCAACCCTGCCGGCGAGCCTCAATGCACCCGCTCCAGAATCGACACGACGCAGGTCCCGCCGGAGCCGCCCAAGTTCTGCGCGAGCCCGATCGAGTGCCTTTCCAACTGCCGTGGCCCGGCCTCGCCGCGCAACTGTTGCACTACGTCGCAGATCTGCGCCGCGCCCGTCGCGCCTACCGGATGGCCCTTGCTCTTCAGCCCTCCGCTCGCATTTACGGGCATGCGGCCACAACGGCGAGTCTCCCCGGCAGCCGAGAAGAACCCTCCCTGCCCGCGTTCGCAAAAGCCCAGATCTTCCATAGCCACAATCTCCGCAATGGTGAAGCAATCGTGCAGTTCCGCGAATTCAATCCGCCCCGGTCCCACTCCCGCCATTCCGTAAGCCCGCTGCGCCGCCGCCCGTAAAGAAGGAAAGGTGGTAATGTCCTCCTTCTGATCGAGGGCCAGGTAATCCGACGCCTGTGCAATCCCCATTACTCGAATGGCTGTGTTAGTGAATTCGAGCGCTCGCTCGAGCGGCGCCAGCATGACGGCGGCGGCCCCGTCACTGATTAGAGAGCAGTCATAGAGGTTAAGCGGATCCGCAATCGGCTTCGCGTTCATCGCTTGCTCCATGGTGATGACTTTTCGCATGTGCGCATCCGGATTCAGAGCCCCGTTCGCATGATTTTTCACTGCCACCGCGGCCAGATGCTCCCGGGTGGTTCCAAACTGATGCATGTGGCGGCGGGCAATCATGCCAAACAGGGAAGGAAATGTCGATCCGGCGCGGATCTCGGTGGAGCAATCCCCCGCCGCAGCCAGGATTTCTGTCACCCGCGGAGTCGGTTGAGAGGTCATTTTCTCGACACCGAGCACCATGACAATGTCGCTCATTCCGCTTGCCACCTCGCGCCACCCTTGGAAAAAAGCGGAGCCGCCGGAAGCGCATGCATTTTCCACCCGCGTTGCCGGAACGAACCGCAGACCCAGGGCAGTCGCGATGTACGGGGCCAGATGGTTCTGTCCGGTAAAAGATGGCCCGGCGAAGTTACCCAGATAAAAGGATTCCACCTGAGAGTGCCGCACGCCTGAATCACGAAAGCACTTCTCCCCCGCTTCCACCGCGAGCGATCGCAAATCGCGATCCGCGAATGCGCCGAATGCCGTTTTCCCAATTCCAATTACCGCAACCGGTCTCATGCTTTGACGATACCGCGGTGTTTCTCGCAAATCGTATGCGGGGACACCGGTCACGAGTCAGGCGGGTTGCTGGTAGAGGCCGATCACGTTTCCTGCCGGATCGCGGAACCGTGCCGTGATTTCGGGCGCGTCGGCTCCCACACGTTGCACGATGCCACCGCCGTGGGCAACAACTGAATTCAGGCTCTCGGCCACGCTGTCGACGTTGATGTAAACGAGCAGGCCGGGGTTTGTGGCGGGCAAGCGCCCGAGGACCCATGCCCCGCTCACCGCGCCGGTTGTGTCGTCGAACGCGGTATTGCCATCACCGCGCTTCCTGATATGCCAGCCGAAGACCCGCATGTAAAATTCAGCGGACGTTGCGATGTCGGTCGCATGTATTTCGATATAGCAGATTTTGCCGTTCATAAGCGGAGACGCCGAACTTCTTTCAGGCAGGCGCTCTGATTCTAACAATACTTAGAAAGTTCCCGCTCCTGGCATCCTTCTCTGGAACCTGACATGCGATGGAATGGGGATGGATCTTTTTTGCGAGCGTTTTGTGAGCGAAAACCAGCTGGCGTTGGAGAGCCCGGGCGGCGAGACGGTACGCGGGCGGCGCCGCATCAGCGGCACTGGCGCAGGCGAGAGCACTTTGATCGGGAAGCGGGTCCAGTGAACGTCACGCCACTTCGCAAGATCCTGCCTTACACGTCCATCCTGGTTGCCATTGCCGTTTTGTACACCGGTTATACGTTCTATTCCCGCAAGGCGGCATCCGACCAGGCCGCTAAACGAATTCTGGATCAAAACGCAGAGTCCGCCCGTGAAAACGTCGACCGCGGAGGCGGTACTGCTCTGAAAATTACAAGTTTCTATGCTTCTCCTCAGGTGATCCGGAAGGGCGAGACCGCCAAGCTCTGTTATGGGGTCATCAACGCAGTGTATGTTTCTCTCGACCCGCCGGCCGACCGTCTCTGGCCATCCCTTTCGCGCTGTCTGGATGTCCGTCCTGCCGCCACTACCACCTACCGGCTGACCGCCAAGGATGCCACCGGGGCCACCGCCACTCAATCCATCGATCTCGTAATTCAGTAAACTCAAAGTGTTCTCCACGTTTTTGGGATCGGAGCGTCAAGCTTGTTTAAGGGACGAAAATTGGATCTCGCTGTACAACCCGCCCTGTCGAGCCTGGAACAGCGCAATCAGTTTGTCTCCGATAATCTCAGGCGGATCTTCCTCCAGATCTACCGGATGGTCGGCAACGTAGCCGACGCGCAGGATCTGGCGCAGGAAGCTTTCATCAAAGCGCTGCAGCGCGAGGAACAGCTTCATGATCCACAGAAAGCGGCCCATTGGCTTTCGCGGATTGCGACCAACACGGCGCTCGATTTCTTAAGGCGGCATGGACGGGTGTCCTTCTGCGAGATCGATGAAGCCCCGGAAAGTCACTCGGAAAGCCCGGAGGAACTGCTGCTTCGGACCGAACACCAGGACTACTTGCAGGACGCGCTCGCGACCCTTACTCCCCGTGAGCGCGCGGCGTTCGTGCTTCGTGACCTGGAAGACCTGCCTGCGGGCGAAGTAGCGCAGCGGCTGAGTTGTTCGCAGGCAACCGTGCGCTCCCATATAGCGAATGCCCGGATCAAGTTAAAGAAATACATGGCGAGGCGAAAACGATGAATCATCCGGCTGAGTCCAATCTTGCCCTGTACGCCGGGGGCGATCTCCCGTTGCTTCAGCGTTGGCGAACGGACCGCCATGTTCGAAACTGCGGAAGCTGCCAGAGCGCTGTGGCCGAATTTTCTGAACTCCGGGCGTTTCCTTCCTCGGATTCAGTTTCAAACTGGAGCCGGCTTGCTTCGGAGATGCAGGCCAACATTCGGCTGGGCCTGGCCGCCGGAGAATGCGTTGTGATGCGGACGGGTTCCCGCAGCGTTGTATCCGGCCGGCGGCTTGCGGTTGTGGGCGGGTTGTTAACGGTTCTGTTATTCGGAGGCATCTGGACACAACGGTCCGTTTTAGTTCCCGCGTTGCTCTCCCGCCAAGCCGGGGAAACAGTCCTTGAAGCCGCGGAGAGCGGGATTCAAGTCCGCGAAGGCCGCCAAACTCTCCGCATCCTAAACCGTTCGAAAGCGAGCGTGAGCTATAGCGTCGGTTCTCAAGGGGAACTGCGCGCCCGTTCGCTGGACCCTGAAACCGGAAATGTCACCATCACCCATGTTTATGGGGAGTAAACCTATGCGTAAGGGCCTGTTCCTCGTGCTTGCGGCGGCCTGTGTTCTGAGTGCTCAGGAGACTCCGCTCGATCCGTACAGTTCTGTGCAATTCAACCTGCCGGACAATTCGCCGGTTTCTATGAAGTCGGCGAACTATGGCGATTCCCGCGCCACTGCCCGCGGCGGCGCTCTGGTGCTGGATCTACACATCGCACTGGTTCTCCGCAATCAGGATTCCCGGCGCATCCGGGGCATCACTCTGCTGGTTTCGGCCCAGGAAGCCGCACCGGGCGGCCGTGCTTCGTATTCCGTCCCCACCTTAAACGCCGGGCCGGGCGATACGTTCCCGGTGAAGATCGATGTACGCCTGATCCGCCCCTTGCAGGCGGGCAGAGGTCCCCTGGTTGAAGTTTCTCTCGACGGCGTTCTCTTCGAAGGTCTCAGCTTTTTCGGTCCCAACAAGCTGAATTCGCGCCGCACCATGA
>JALYXI010000424.1 GCA_030947245.1 Acidobacteriota bacterium | reverse complement strand
GCATGGTGCGGCGCGACATTCTGGGCCGCTACCGCGGCTCCTTCGGCGGCTGGTTCTGGACGGTGCTGAACCCGCTGCTGCTGATGCTGACCTACTTCTTCGTGTTCGGCGTCGTATTGAAAGCCCGCTTCGGCAATGACCCCAGCCGTTCCGCGTTTGCTCTCTACTTCCTGGCCGGGATGCTGCCATGCCTGGCGGTGAGTGAAGCCTTGGGGCGCGCGCCGGTGAACATGCTGGAGCACCGCACCTTCATCAAGAAGCTCCGCTTCCCCGTGGAAACGCTTCCCGTAAATCTGACGCTGGCCGGCCTGGTGAGCGAAGCATTCGGCCTGGGAATCTTCCTTCTGGGACTGCTGCTTGCGAAAGGCGCAATCCCGCTTACCGTGCTGTGGCTTCCGCTGCTGCTGATCCCGCAAATGCTGTTCACTACCGGGCTTTGCTGGTTTCTGGCGGCCCTCGGCGTTTTCCTCCGGGACCTGATGCAAGTCAATGGTTTCCTGCTGACCATCTGGTTCTTCCTGACGCCCATATGCTATTCAGAAGCGGCCATGCCCCCGGAAGCGAAATGGCTGCTTACGAAAAACCCTGTTTACGTGTTGGTGGAGGGTTACCGCAACATCTTCCTCCGGGGGAGCCCGCCGGACTCGACCCCGTTGTTCAAACTCTGGCTCGTCTCGCTCGCGGTGTTCATCCTGGGCCATGCCTTCTTTCACAAACTAAGGAAAAGCTTCGCGGATATCATCTAAGTTTCGAAGAGTCCGGGATCGCTTTTTCCGAGCGCTTCACGCAGTTCTTTCGCCATTTCCCACTGGCCGATGATGGGACATTCGAGCATTGCCAACTGTGCCAACTCACCGGACCTTGCTATCGCGGCCCGGATCGCAGTTCGCTCGTATGCCTTGACGGAAAGGATTAATCCGCGAACGGAATCAGGCAGCCGTCCGGTCTTGAGTGGTGTTGGCCCATCGCTGTCGATCCGGCAGGGCACCTCGACGACGTCGTCCGGCTCTAAGTCTTCGATCGCGCCATGGTTCGGCACATTCACCACGACTGTGCCGGGATCCTGACTGACCAAACCGGTCATTACCTGCACGGCGATCCGGTGATAACCAGTCGCGAGGGTGAACGGATCCTCAGGTTCGGCGCGGCTGGCGTTGCTGGGGAAAGCGGAGCCGGCTTCCCCCTCCAGCTTCATGTAAGAGGCGTTGCGCCGCATCAAATAATCCCGGTAGGTGACCAGAGCGGTCGGCGCATCCTGATTCTCCATCCCGGCAAAGAGCGCCGCATTCATACGCTCCAGTTCAGCGCCACGCGTCGCGCCCGCCTTCAGTTGATTCCGGTAAGCCTTGCGCTGGCTGTAATAGAAGAACAGGTATTCGGTAGGCAGAAGCCCCAGTGTGCGAATCAGAGCGGGGTCGAAGAGATCGGCGGAGTAGAGGCTCCGCACGATTTGCTCATTGCCGAGAATCTCTCCGGTGACATCCCTGTCTCCGACCAAAACGCGCCTCACCCAGCCGAGGTGATTCAGGCCTGCGTAATCGCAAAACACTCTCTCCGGCGGTTCGGAAAGCGCTGCCGCGATCCGGTGAAACAGCTCGGCAGGCGTGTCGCAGATTCCGATCACCTTCAGGTTTGTATGCTGGGTGAGCGCTTGCGTAATCAGCCCCGCGGGATTCGTGAAATTGATATACCAGGCATGTGGCGCGACTTCCTCGATGACGCGGGCGTGCTCCAGGGCGACCGGTACCGTCCGCAAGGCCATGGCGAGGCCGCCGGGCCCGGTGGTCTCCTGACCGGCAAGGCCGTGCTCGACCGACATGCGCTCATCGCGCGCGCGCGCAGCCATTCCTCCCACCCGCAAACTGCTTAACACAAACTCGGCTCCGTCGACCGCGTCCGCGACTGTGGACCGCGTCGTGATTCGGATTCCGGCTCCCAAACTCCGCGCGATCTCGCGGCCCAGACCGGCCATGATTTCCGCGCGCGCCGGGTCCAGGTCGTAGAGACGCAATTCCCCTATTTGCAGCGTGGATTGTGCCTGCGCAATTCCATGAATGAGCAGCGGAGTGCGCAGGCCACCACCGCCGATTACTGCTACGTTTCGCAAAGGAACTCCTGAAGCTCAGTGGGAGACGGCATGCCTGAGATTCCTCCGGTAGCACGCGTGGAGAGAGCGCCGCACGCGTTTCCCACGCGCAGGCATTCCGGCGCCGGCCGGCCCTGAAGCCAGGCGGACAAGAATCCCGCGTCGAAGCAGTCGCCCGCACCAGTTGTGTCCAGGGCATCGATTGTGAATCCGGGATGCGTGTAGCGTTCCCCATGCAGCACCGACTCCGCTCCCGCGGGTCCGCGTTTTATGACCACCATCGTTTCCGGTATCTCCGCTATCCAATGTCGCATTACCTGCGCCTCCCGCTCGTTCGGGAAGCAAATATCGGCCAAGCGCACCACCTGGGCATTCGCGGGATTCGCCAGCCATTCGGGGTGCCAGCCCACGTCGATAGAAACGCTGTAATTCTCCTGGCGAAGCCGCTCCAGCATCCGCAGTGTCGGAACACAAGCCAGATGGACATGCCGCGCTTGGGGCAGAGGCTCCCATTCCAGAATGCGGGCGGTTCCGTGGTTGGCGCCCGCATAGGTGAAGAAAGCGCGCTCGTGAGCGTCCGAAACGGCGACGGTGAGGCCGGTTTGACGGCCGGGATCTTTCCGAATCGCTGAGGAGTCCACGCCCAATTGACGGAAGCGATCGATCAGCCATTCTCCGTCAGAGCTACCGACCGTCCCCACTACGCCGGTATGCACACCAAGTTTGGCGAGTCCGTGAGCCGTAATCGCTGCGCCGCCACCGGCTTCCCGGTGCAGACCGGTAGCGAAGGCCTCCTCGCCCGGCGCGGGCCAGGAGGCAAAGCCGGTGAGGATGAGATCGACAAAGAGATCGCCCGCAATGAGAGCGTCCATTACATGGCCCGGCATCACATGGCCCGGCATTACGCGGCCCGGGAAAACGGCCATTCCTCCGTCATGCGGGCCCTCCACAAGTAAACGGCGATGCCCGCTGTCAGCAACAGCAGCCCGCCCGCGATGATCCTGATATCGCTGGCCGCCAGAATGAAGGCCCACCCGGCAAGCGCCACGACGCTGGTCCAGGGATAGAGCCACATCTTGAACGGCCGCTCAATATCCGGGCGATTGCGCCGGATCAGCGTGACCGCTACAACTTGAGCCATAAACTGCACCATGATCTGGATTACGATGAGCGCCGTGAGCAGATCGGCAAGATCGAAAACGCAGGCCAGCGCTGAGGTTGCCCCGAAGAAAACGAGAGAGAACGCGGGAAAATTTCTGGTAGGGTGTAAACGCCCAAAGGCGGAAAAGAAGCGCCCATCGATGGCAGCGGCGTAAGGCACGCGCGAGTACCCGAGCAGCACCGCGAATAAAGAAGCAAACGTGGTGAACAGGATCAATCCAGTGGCCCATTTGGCTGCCAGCGAGCCGTGAATGCGCAGAATAAAATCCGACACAATGAACTTCGACTGGATGGCTTCGCGCCAGGGCACAACGCCGATGATGGTGACGTTCATGGTGAGGTAAAGCGCGGCGACGGCCAGAATGGACCAAAGGATCGCTTGCGGGATCACGCGCTCCGGACGCTTCACTTCGCCGGCGAAAAAGCAGACGTTGTTATAACCGCCGTAATCGTACATGGCAAGCAGAGTGGCTCCGCCCAGCCCGGCAAACCAGTTCCAGGATGGAGTGAAAGCGTGAGGCGGGAAATCCAAAACGCGATCCATATGAAAATGGATCAAGCCGGTTCCGGTGATCCACAAAACGGTAAAGATGACGACCGCCAACATCACAATGCCGAGCCTTCCAATTGCCTTGGTGTCGCGGTAGAGCAAGACGGTAATCGCAACACACACCAGCACGGCGATTCCTTTTTCCTGCCAGGGCAACATCGCAGGCCACAGGAACCGGGTGTACTGCCCGAAGCCCACCGCGCCCGCCGCGATAGAGAGTGGCGCCACGAATACGATCGACCAGATGAATAGAAAGCTCATCAGGCGCCCGAGGCCTTTCGGGCCGTATGCCTCCGACAGGTAAATATAGGGGCCACCGGTACCGGGCATGGCAGCGCCCAATTCGGCCCACACCAACCCATCGCAGAGCGCTACCGCCGCCCCAATGAGCCAACCGAGCATCGCCTGGGGTCCATTCATGCGTGCGAGCAGCAGCGGGATGGTGAGGAACGGCCCGACGCCGATCATCTCCAGCATGTTGGCGGCGGTGGCCTGAAGCGGACCCAGCGTTCGCTTCAAGGTCGGCTGTGAGGCGGCTGGCAAGATCATTATTCTCGCATGTGAATCCTATGAAACAATCGGATGGAATGGCGTTCACAAGTGCGATTCCGCTGCTTGCGTGCGCACTGGCGGCCGGTTCGCTGGACCGTGCCGTGACGCTTGCCCGCCAACACCAATTCCGGGAGGCGGCGGCGGAAGTGGCCGATGCGCCCGTTCCTTCCGAGCCCTTTCAATTGCTGGGCTACCACAGGTTGAAAGCGGCGATCGCATCCGGCCTGGGAGATGCCGCTACCGCCGCTTCGGAGATGGACGCGGCGTTGCTCTTGGCTCCGGAGGACAAGGGGTTGCAAGCCGCCGCCGCAGTCGCCGCGCTTCAAGAAGGCCAAGCCCTTGCCGAGGCGAAAAAGTATTCCGAGGCGGCCCCGTTCTTCGACCGGGCATTTGCGCTGGCCCCGGAGCGTGGCGAGGCCGCTTTCAATGCAGCGCTGGCATGGTTCGAGGCCGGCGACTGGGACCGCGCCGCCACCATCGCTGACCGCGCCAAAGCCGCCGGTGATAGCGCCACCGTGGAATCGCTGATCGGCGACATCGCGGAGAAGCGCGGGGACCCGCTCGCGGCGGTTCGCGCTTACCAAGCGGCCGTGACTCTGAATCCGGGCGAAGAGCGGTATCGCGCGGTCCTGGCTGTCGAACTCCTGCATCACCAGACCTTTCCCGCGGCCGTCGCGGTGTTGGAACAGGCGTCGCGGTTGTTCCCCGCGTCCGCAAAGCTGCGGGTTCTGCTGGGCCTCAGTTATTTTCTGGTCGATCGTTCCCAGGACTCGATCGATGCTCTGCTGGAAGCGCTCCGCGCGGCCCCGGAGGACGAAGCGGCGAAGCGCTATCTGGCGGAAATCACGTTTCTTGATACCGCGTCCCCGGATCCGCGGGCCGTTGACGCCGTCTGCAAAGATCCCCATCAGGATGCATTTTGCGGCGCGATCCGGCTGCGGACCGCAAAGGAAAGTGGAGACCAACGTGGGTTGAGTGAGATTGTGTCCCGGCTGAAGAGTTCCGCCCGGGAGAAGCCGCGTGAAGCTTTGGCGCACTGTCAACTTGGCAAGGCTTACGAATGGCAGAATCGCTGGGAGCAGGCGCGCACGGAGATGGAAACGTGCGTAGCGCTGGAGCCGAACACCGCGGAAGGCCATTACCGCCTGGCGCGGGTGTATCGGCAGCTCGGTCTTCACACGAAGGCGGCAGAGCAGAACCGCTTGCAGGAACAGGCGGTTGTGCGGGAATCGGAAGCGAGTGTCCGGCGCGCAGAGGCCGTTCAGAAGTTTCTGTTCGAGCTGCACTGATCAGCGGCTGAGAGGGTCTGTGTAGCCGCACTCTCTGGCGATTTGGGCGAACAGCGGGGAATTCGAGGGGAAGCCGGGATCTTCCGAGGCTTCTGGAGATAGAATTTCAGCTTCGCGGAGCGGCTGATTTGCGCGCTGCG
>JALYXI010000406.1 GCA_030947245.1 Acidobacteriota bacterium | reverse complement strand
AGGGGAGTCCCGCAAGCCGATTGATAGCAAACGCCTGCGCCGTAAGCAGAAAAACCGCGGCCTCGATGATGAATAAATCTTTCGGCCGGGAGATTATGCCGAGCGAAACGATGAGGGTAGTCGCACCCGCGGGAGGATGGCTCACCCGGAACAGTACCATCAGCGCGCCGGTTGCTGATAGCGAGAGCGCGGCGGCCAGAACTCCCGGCCCATGGACGCCGGTGTCCATAGCGGCGGCCGAGCCGAAAAACGTCACAAGCGCGAAGGCAGCATAGCCGCAAAGGAGTCCAAGGGCGTGTCCCAGGATCGTATTGCGCGGGCTGGAGGCTTCCGCCAGTGGCGAAAAGAAGAAGAGATAGGCAGTTGGACCGAGCGAGGGAAAGACAAACGGGCTGCTTGTGGCAAGTGCGAGCAGGGCGAGCAGCGCGATGGTGACAAAGCCGTTTACGAAGACATAGGCCGCCCACACCCATCGTGGCGAAAAATGCCGCAGCAGCCATTCCAGCCGGATGTGTCTGAGCAGCGCGCCGGCGTGTTGAAAGTTCCCGGCGGCGGCTGCGGGATTCCGCTCATCGCCGGAGTTCATCAGATATTGGGGAGTAGATCGAAATATTCGTCGTCTTCATTCTTTCCGCCTTCACCCAGGCCGACGGCTTTTTCCGACTCGACAAATTCGATTCGCTCAATCCACTTGACCATCTTGTAGCCAAGCTGATTTTCAACCCGCAGCCGCAACGGGGCTCCATACACCTCAGTGAGTGGACTGCCATTCATCTCTGAGGCGAGCATGCACCCTGCCTTGAGTACGTTTTCGACACTTTGGGTATCGTAATACGCGCCGCCGTAGAGCGAGTCGCCAAACGAGAAGAACGCGACCACTTTGGCATTGGGCCTGGGCCTTACCAGTTCGACCAAAGACTTCATGGGAAGGCCACCCCACTTGGCAATTCCTGTCCAACCCTGGATGCAGTGATGCATGGTGATGCCCTCGGCCTTACCCATTTGCCTGATGTCCCGGAGGGAAAGCTCGACCGGATTTTCGACCAGGCCGCCCACTTGCAACTTGAAATCCTGAAACTCTCTCTTCGCCAGTTGCTTCCAATCGTCCCGGACGGGCAGCTTGCCGTTCGGCCAGAATCGCGGAGAAATATCTTGCTCGGTGTAATGCTGACTGGGTACAAGGCGGTTCAGCGTAGCCAGAAGTAAAGGGTAA
Source organism: Acidobacteriota bacterium (assembly GCA_030947245.1). Classification (GTDB taxonomy): domain Bacteria; phylum Acidobacteriota; class Terriglobia; order Bryobacterales; family Bryobacteraceae; genus JALYXI01. The sequence goes on along the minus strand of JALYXI010000406.1, from coordinate 1,640 downwards.
GTGATAAACTTCTGCACGCGCTGCAAAACGCGAGGGCAATACCACGAGAAGTAATGCGCAGCGATCCACGAGAGGACTGCCACGCCGATTCCGGCGAAGCCCCAAATGACTCCGGCCGGATTCTGGTCATCGGTTCCGATCACAATGTGGTTCATATTGCGAACGAAACCCGTCATCGCAACCAGCGTGACATGCACCGCGATGAACCCAAAAAAACCGAGCATCGTCAGGAAGTGAATGGAGCGCGCCGATTGCCTGCCGCCAAAAAGCTTCGCATACCACGGGAACCGATTCACCGCCGCCGGGGACATGGCGATCCCGGTCACGATCGCCAGCGGGCCGAAGACAAAGACAACAGCGAAATAGGCCAACTGCTGCAGCGCGTTGTAGCCATAATATCCGTTGATCTCGGGAGGCAGATGGAATGTCGCATAGTACGCCCATGTATCCCAAGCCTGCCGCAGCACGAGCGGCGATTGTGGAACGAGCCTCCGCCATTGTTCCGTGTCGAAGAGCATGATGACGAAGAACACGCCAGTGAGGATGAATCCGTAAACATTCAGGAAATGCCAGGAGCGGGCAATGCCGACCGTGTGCCGGTACCCCGGCGTGGCCACAAGCGGCGAGATATACCGCGCGTCATCCTTCGCCGTCCAGAGCCGGTCCTCAGGGACTTTGACCGGCGTCAGCCGAATCCACTCAGTGCCCGGCGTGCAGTCATTGTTGAAGTAGAGGCGAGGATGATCCATCAGGATGGACAGGCCGCTTCGAATCAACATCGTCACGAAGATGAAATTGAAGAAGTGGCTGTAGCGCACCCACAGGGGAAAGCCATGAGGGCCGGAAAAGTTATCAGGATAAATCTGCGGGACGGCCGGAATATAGGGAAGACCACCGGTAAGAAATTCAATCCACGCCGAAAGCACAGGCAGCAGCGCCAGGGCCGCGGCAGCCATCAGGAGCGATGGCCGAATCCAGATTCGAAAGCGGCGATCCGGGGGATGATGGACAGCCGCGTGTGCGGCATCGAACGAGATCATTTCATGTTTTGAGGCGATGCTATGGTAAGCAGGAACGCGGAGTCTTCGCGAGCTTCGACGCGGTGCTTCATCCCCGCTGGAATGATGAGCATCTGTCCTGCGTTCAAGACCTGCGGCTGTTCCTGCACATAAACCCACACTGGTCCTTGCAGAGCATGGATGGACACGGTACCCTCCGCGTGATGTTCCTTCATCGCCGCCCCGGTTTCCATTGCAATAAGAATCAGGCGAAGATCGCCGGCTTTGAAAAGAAGCTTGGAAAACAAGCCGGAATGCCAGGGCTTTTGCTGCCTCGAACTGCTGAGTTCACCGGCTAAGTCAAGCGATAAGATTTCGGGAAGCGTGTTCATGGTGAAATTGTTAGTTGCCATCTTCTTCGGCGCGTGCACGTCAATCTTAATGAACAATACCAGGAATGTGGCGGCTGCAAGGCGCACACAATAATCCTTCCGGCCGGGCGCGCCGATGACGCCGTGTGTCACTGCTAGACTCATAAAATTGTTTGATTGGAACCAATCTCCGGCAGGTGATAAGCAGCAATGGGCCACGCGCGCAGCCTGGCTGTTCTGTTTGGCCCTCTGCGCGTGCCATGCTCTGAGC
>JALYXI010000386.1 GCA_030947245.1 Acidobacteriota bacterium | reverse complement strand
CCTACGGTTTTGGTTGTCCAATAACTGGACCGCAATGTGTAGACACCCACGGGCCATCGTGCAGGTCAGAAGATCCTCACTGCAATTCGAGGCCTTCCATCTGTCTGTGCGACAGCAGGCATCGCTCAGAATGTTGTTGATACGCTTAATTCTTTTTCAACGAGAACTAACACTGTAGATTGTGGCACTCACCTTCCGCAGCGCGCCAATCTGCACTATCGACGCGTTCGGCAGCCAGCCAAGGGCATTATCCGATATGTCTTTTCGTGATACGAACTGAGCACTTTCGACTTTAGCTGGCGGTCAAACTTCCGAGAATATGTAAATTTGCCGCATTTGTCTTTAGAATCGATTGGCGAGGTCGTGGTTTGTGCTGCGGCTCAGGATGTCCCGCCTAGCTAACAATATGCCGAACCGTTGAATCATCCAAGTGTCGCTACATGATCTTCTCTGGAGATAATCCGAATTGAATCCTGCACGAGACCTCCAGGCGGTAATAGATATTGGCTTGGAGACTCACCTTATCAGCGCCGAGGACCTTGTCGCCGGCCAAATCTCATTCATAGACCTGTCGCGTCGCAATCACGCTCACGCCATAGTTGCAAAGCATGGACAGTCGTATTTCATTAAGCGGCCGACAAACAACAAAATGGCCCAGAGCGTACGAAACGAGGCGTTGATTTACCGACTATTAAATCAGCTAAGTCCATCCGGGGAAGGGAATGCGTTGGCGCCTCATTTCCATACATTCCACGAGGATGCCGATGCACTTGTGCTCGAATATTCTCCTGGGGTAACGCCGTTATCAGCTTACCCGAATGAAAGGCGGCGCCCTCTCCAATGGGTCGCGCGCTCTCTAGGCAAAATGATCGCACGGCTGCATATTATCACTAACCATATCCCAGCTAATATGAACGCTCTCGAGAGCATCAGCTTGTACGAACCTCCTGTCTTCTACGTTTTGACCCCGAACGTATCGATGTATTGCATGTTGAGTCCTGCGAACCTGCAGTTGATCAAGGAACTTCAGCAGAACCGGCAATTGCAGAACCAACTGGACGCAGCAAAGCATGCCTGGAACCCTTCATGCCTCGTCCACGGCGATCTGAAGTGGGATAACGTTCTTGTATATCCGGCCCGCCCGGGCATTAACTCTCGTGGGCTTCGAATAGCGGACTGGGAACTGGCTGGCCGTGGCGATCCAGCTTGGGATGTGGCAAGCATACTTGCTGGATACATTAGCGGTTGGATCCAGGATGAGCAACTTGTATCGACCAAACATCCTCAGCGGTACAAATCGACAACTAACGTTTCCGCTTTGTGCAGCCTTTTTCTGAACGCGTATCTAGGGGAGAGAGGGCTGACCGCTCACGAAGCCTCCGAGACCTTACGCCGGGCAATTGCCTATTGCGGGATGAAACTCCTCTGGGTTGCGATTGAAGCCATGCAGGAGTCACGGTTGCTCTCGGCGACCTACTTGACCCATGTACAAGTCGGAATCAACGTTCTTGAACGGCCCGGGGAAGCCATGGTGCATCTCTTTGGAATGCCTTGTACTGCCTGGCCAGAAGCATGGCTAGGCGAGTCACGGGTATCGCGTGGCCGACCAAATCAGGTTGGCGCGGTCGCGACCGCTTACTTGGATGGAACTCCGACAGAAGTTTGAGCCTGCGGCACGCCTAACTGCGCAACAGGACCCCTGAGAGATATTTAGATGGCAACCGGCTTTCACAAACAAATCGCGAAGTGCGTTGAGGCGGTGGAACTCAAGCATCGTGGTCAATTGTACTGGCTGGGGAGTTTCCAGATAACCCCCACACAGTCGCTCCGCGGCGGACTCTCAGAAGAAGAGCGGAATCAAGACGCACGTGACCGACTAAGCACGTGGCTTTACCAATATTTCTATTGTCGCGGGGGAGTCGCTCAACCATCCGCCGAACTGCAACCGCGATCCTCGGCTCGTGCCGTATCGTTCACGGCACGTTTGTCGGAGGCGAATAGAAGTACTGGCAGATGGGTAGACGGGTGGCAGGTGTTGGCCATGGAGAGCGGCATAGCCATTATAGAATCACATGGACAACGAGTAACGGCCAACCTGGAAGGCCTCCGTGCCATCGGCAGTGATTCGGTTGCTCCCGGTATGTCAGTCGCAGCGCTGCTTCCCAAGGAGTCGTCCCGAGTCTCACCTGGCTTCTATGTAGCCTTTGGAAATAGGGATCTGCAATCTGAGATCCTGTCACCGCTCGGACGCTTCTACTTCAACGTGTCCAGCGATCACGCTTGTAAGCTGCTTCGGTGCCTAACTGAGCTTCTAAACAATCATTTGCTCCCGTTCAGGCTGAAGGTGCTGTCCGACCCCACCTCCTATTCTCGAACTGATTGCGCTGTGCTGTATGTCAACAATGCCGACGTGGAATCTGCGAATCGACTCATTCGCGACACGTACGACGAAATAGCGCCGTTTCTGCGCTCCTCCGTTCCTGCATTGACAAAATGGCTTGCCCCTGGCGTAGGAGCCGCTCTCGATCCCGGCAATGGTGAGAGCTTCGGCACGTATCGATGTAAGTTACTGGCAACCCATATCTTCACGTCTCTATCGCAAGGCGTTGGGAGCAACGCGAAGCGTACTTCATTTGTTTTTGATCGTCTGAAACAAGATGGAGTTCTAGTCGCCAAGCCATATCTGCAAACAGGATATGGTGACCCATTTCGCGTTATTGCCACTCGGCCGCGCCCCTTACGCCCTAGCACAGTACATGGGATCCCCCAAGCCGCTGCTCTTCAGACAAATTCCTTTCGTAAAATGGCGATCCAGATTGGGATAGGGCTAGCTGAGTCCGCTTACTGGTGCGCGGACAGTTGCAATTGGATTGCAGAAAAGAGTCCTTGGGAAACAGAGCGAATGGGAGGAACGCACCCTGTTACCTATGAAGCTTTAAATGTTGATCTTTACGGTGGGACGAGCGGTGTAGGATTATTCCTGGCTCAAGTGGCGCGGCTCTCTGGCGTTGATTTCATAGCCCGTGCCGCTCGCGGTGCAATAATCCATAGCCTCACTCGGGTGAAATCACGTCTCGGGGCACGGTCAACGGGACTGTACACAGGCTGGCCGGGTGTACTGCTTACCGGCGCTTATGTGGGCACTATTCTGCGTGATCCACTGCTGGTCGATATGACGCTTGAACTTTGGTCACATTTTCGACAGAACGTTGGGAAAGGTTCTGATTTTGATTTGCTCTCCGGTGACGCCGGCGCTGTAATCGCGCTGCTAGGTCTCGATAACTTGCACCTCTGCGCAGGCGCACTCGAGCTAGCAGCAGAGTACGGGGATTCTTTGATTCAGCGTCGGTGCGAAACACCATTTGGCAAGGCTTGGCGTTCGACCACTTTTTCGGATGCCTGGCCACTTACGGGATTGTCCCATGGTGCTTCGGGGGTCGGTTATGCGTTGATGGAACTCTATCGACAAACTCATGACGACCGCTACCTAGCAGCGGCTATGGATGGATTTGCGTATGAGCGCGCCTGGTACAGTGAGCGTCATGGTAATTGGGCTGACTTGCGGAATTCGACTGTCGCCCAGCTTCCGGGCAAACAATCGTTGCACTACAACTCCCTTTGGTGTCACGGCGCACCGGGTGTTGCGCTGTCGCGAATAAGGGCGCTTGAAATCATTGAAAATGATGACATTCGCACCGATGCGACCAGGGCCATCCGAACCACTTGCGCTGAAGTCGAGCGTGCTGTAAACACCGGTGCCAGCAGCTTATGTCTTTGTCACGGCTTGGCTGGGAATGCGGATGTTATGCTACAAGGCGAGGTTGTGCTAGCAGATGGTAGAGGGCGGAGGATGGAGCTCGCCTGTGAGGCTGCGCGGCAGGGAATCGCAAGTGGGGCGGGGACGCTGGGGGCATGGGTGAGCGACAGAAGCGAACAGTGGAATCCTTCTTTGATGTTGGGCCTTGCCGGTGTAGGGTATTTTTATTTGCGTATGGCTGAGCCTGCCACACCGTCAGTACTTCTGTTCCGGCCTGAGTTCGTCCCTTCTTAAGGAACCGGCGGAACACCCTTTCGGTATTGAATTACAAAAGTTGATCCGAGCGCCGCCGGGCTGCGGTTTGACGGAAATGCCGCCGATTGGGTAAACTACAACATTCGAACCGAATTGAAGGACATCACTCGCACGCCGCATTCGTTCCATCTTTCATCCAGTCCTTAATCCCATTCAAGTCTAATCTCAGGAGAAACCATGGCAGAAAGCCAGAAGCACCTTTTCACGTCCGAATCCGTCACTGAAGGCCATCCCGACAAGATTGCGGATCAGATTTCCGACGCTGTCCTCGATGCCGTTCTCGAGCAGGATCCTTACGGGCGGGTTGCCTGCGAAGTTCTGGTAACTACTGGCATTTGCCTGGTTTCTGGTGAAATCACAACCACCTGCTACGTCGATGTGCCGAAGATTGCGCGGGAGACGATTGAGCATGTCGGCTACACGGATGCGGCCTATGGCTTCGATTCCAAGACCTGCGGCGTTTTGAACATGATTCAGGGCCAATCGCCCGATATTGCCATGGGCGTGGACCCGGGCGGCGCTGGCGATCAGGGACTGATGTTCGGTTTTGCCTGCGATGAAACGCCGGAGCTGATGCCGTTGCCGATCATGCTGGCCCACAAATTGACCAAGCGGCTTTCGGACGTGCGCCGCGCAGGGATTATGGATTGCCTGCGTCCCGACGGCAAAAGCCAGGTAACGGTGGAATATGTGAACGGCAAGCCGAAGCGCGTCGATGCGATTGTGATCTCGACGCAGCACCACGACAGTGTCTCGACCGAACAGCTTCGCGAGGACGTGAAGAAACATGTCATCGACGCTGTGATTCCCTCCTACCTGGTGGATGCCCATACGAAATTTCATATCAATCCGACCGGGCGCTTCGTGGTGGGTGGCCCGCATGGAGATACGGGCTTGACGGGCCGCAAGATCATTGTCGATACCTACGGCGGAATGGGCCGGCATGGCGGCGGCGCCTTTTCCGGCAAGGATGCGACCAAGGTAGACCGTTCGGCATGCTACATGGCGCGGTATATCGCGAAAAACATCGTTGCCGCCGGTCTTGCAACCAAGGTGGAAGTGCAGCTTGCCTACGCAATTGGCGTGGCAGAACCGGTTTCTGTCATGGTGGATACGTTCGGAACCAGCGCCGTGCCCGCGGAGAAGCTGACGGACGTGGTGCGGGCGAATTTCCCGTTGACACCGAAAGGCATTATCGATTACTTGCAGTTGCGGCGTCCTATCTTCCAGAAGACCGCAGCCTTCGGACACTTCGGCCGCACGGAAGACAGCTTCACGTGGGAGGCGACCGACAAGGCCGATGTATTGCGCGATGCGGTCGGTGCGGTACCCGTGGCCGCTTCGCGTTAGTCCGAATGCTTGTAGGGCAGGCGATTCGAGCGGACCGTCTGCCCCCTTTCGAAAAATTGCTCTTTCGTGGTGTTTGCCGGTACCGCCACCTCAAAGAAACCAATCATCATCTCCTGCCAGCTTTGCTCCCCGTAACTTACCCACTGCGCCGGATCCGGATTCCTCGGATTGTTGGCTGAGTTGTCGAACCGCGCTTCCCATTCGAACTTGGTTCCCGCGGCAAGCATGAGCGGTTTGCTGAGAATATAGTTGAGCTGCCAGTAGAAATCGTACGGCTGAACGCGGAGCAGGACCTGTGCCGGGCCGCGCGGTGGAATGATCCGGTATTCAAACCCTTTACCGCGCAGGTGCATGTGCGGGAACAGGCTGAGCAGAGTAGCGTCCCGCGGTAGTGTTCCACGCACCAGAACGGGGAAGTTCGGGTCGCCCGGCGGGATGCGGAAGGCGCTGTTTCCCATTTGCAGAGTAAGGACGCGTTGCGCGGGTTGCGTCTTTGAGAAGACCAGGCCGATGCGCGTTTGGTCCGTCGCGAGTGTGCCGTTCGTCGTGTAGTGAATCTGGAACACCAGGTCGGAACCGGCTTCCACTTTCTTGGCCATGCCTTCGGCCCAGCGGGCTGGTTCGTTGCCGGGAGTATAGATGAGGAGAATGTCTGTTTTCGGCGGGATTACGGCTGTGCCATCGCGGAGGAAGGTGGACTGCGGGTTGCGCACATAGACTACGACATGGTGGACGTTGGCGCGGGCCTGCGGGCGGATCTCGGCCGATTGAACCCATCTGTCTTCCGTGAAGCCGGTGGGTAAAACGAAATACTGGTATTCCACAGCCCCTGACGCGGGAAGAGCGAAAGGCTGGGGCATGGTGAAGACAACATCGGGCCGCGCGATGTTCCAGCCTTGCTCCCAATGCGCCGGTTTGTGTGAGGGGTCGGGAGTGCCTTCCTGCGCGCCGGTCGCGGCCCACTCGCGGAGTGTTTCGATTTCGGCTTCGGTCAGCGAAGGGTCGTTTGCGAAGTGGGCGTTGGCCGGCGCGGCCGCGAACCAGGGCGGCATGCGGCGCAGAACGGATTGTTCCTGGATGGCGCTGGCCCACGGGCGGGTTTGCGCATAGGTTTCGAACGCCATGGGCGCAATCTCGCCCGCGCGATGGCACTTCTGGCAGTGCTGTTCCAGGATGGGCAGAACTGTTGAATGAAACGTGACCTCCCCCGCTACGGCTTGGCAGAACGTTAGGGCGAAGAGGATGGCGGGTTTCATGATTGCGGCGGAATGGCGCGCCCCTGCATCCAAGTTCGCATGGATTTGCAATTAGCTGGAAAGAAGGCGCTGGTGACCGGCTCGACCGCGGGGATTGGGTACGCCATCGCGGAGGCGCTGGCACGCGAAGGCGTTTCTGTGATTGTGAATGGCCGCAAGGAAGCGCGTGCGGAAGAGGCTGTCCGGAAGATAAATGCAGCAGTGCCTGGGGCCAAGGTGGAAGGGGTGGCGGCGGACCTGGGCACTGCCGCCGGCGCTGCTGCGGTGGTTGCACGGTATCCCGAACTCGACATTCTGGTGAACAACATGGGGATCTTCGAGCCTAAGCCCTTCGAGGAGATTTCCGATGCGGACTGGATGCGATTCTTCGAGGTGAACGTGCTAAGCGGCGTCCGCCTGAGCCGCCATTACCTACCGCGGATGAAAGCGAGGAATTGGGGGAGAATCCTCTTCATCTCAAGCGAATCCGCGTTGCAGATCCCGCCGGAGATGATTCACTACGGGATGACAAAGACGGCGCAACTGGCTGTATCACGCGGTCTGGCGGAGACGACAGCGGGGACAGGCGTGACGGTGAATGCGGTATTGCCGGGACCTACGGCGTCGGAAGGCGTTACTGAGTACATCGACCGGATGAAGTCCGGCAAGAGAGCGGCGGAAGGAGAGGTCGAGGCCGAATTCTTTCGCAGCGCACGGCCTAGTTCTCTCCTGAAGCGGTTTGCGCGGCCGGAGGAAGTGGCAGCTCTGGTGGTGTTTATGGCGAGCCCGCTGGCGTCAGCTACCAATGAGCGGCGCTGCGGGTGGATGGCGGCGTGGTGCGGTCGATTGCATAGAAACGGGATGGCGGCCTAGCTATACCAGGAGCGTTTTATGTGCCGCATCAGGTGACCCGCTACGTTCCTTACGCTGGTTCCCAGAACGGAAGCGGCAAGCCGCCGGTCGCGTAGGTCGAAATCGAAGTATTCGATCTTTCCCCGGTACGGAGCGAGTAACTCACGCCATTTGAGGTCACCGCGCAATAGGTGGTGGATCGATTCCGCGCTTTCGATGCGAAGTGACACGTGGTGAAAATCGAAACGGGCCGGTTGCACGGGAACCACGGGCCGGCCGATCATATCCAGGTAATGGAGCCAGCCGGTCTCGATGCCGATGTAGCTGGCCACGTCACCCGTACCGCTGAAGCGTGGATTCATCTCGATGAGACGGACCTGCCCGTCCCGCACATCGCGCTTCACCTCGAATTCGCAAATGCCCCGGTAGTTCAGGCGGCGTAGGAAGTTGTCACAGAGCGTCGCGATTTCTTGATCGGCAACGGGCTTCACCATGCTGGGCATTCCGGTAAAAGGTGGATAATCGCGGATCTCCTGAACGACGCAGTTCCCCAGAAGCCGCGCACCCGCGCCATAAACCGAAAGATAGACGAACTTGGCGCTTCCCAACCCCTGGATCACTTCCTGAGCGACAGCTTCGGGGCGGCAAGGTTCGGCCCAAGCGTAATACCGGAGCAGTTCCTCAGGCGTCTCCGCAATGATTACTTTGTGACGGCTGAGTGGATTGTCCGCCGGCAGTTCGCTCCATTCGCGCGGGCTGCGCGGCTTAATCAGGCACGGGAAGCGCGCCGATGACATGAAATTCCGCAGTTCGGCGCGGGATTTGACATAGGCCATGCGCGGGCAGGGGAAACCGAATTCGGCAGCCAGAGCATACTGCTTCTCTTTGGTGGCGAGCGATGCCTGCAACGCCGCCGCCGGTGGGGAGACCAGGTAGTGGTCCTGAAGCGCTTCCGCGTGCCGGCCTAGCGCGGCGATGAAAATATCCGCTGCGGGGATGAAGACCGGCTTGGCGCCCAGTTGTTGCGAAAGATCTTTCATGAAACCGACCCACTCATCGGGGTGCGTGTCGGGATTCGGGCACGCGTAGGACTTGCCGTAAACGGAACGAAAGCCCTGGTGCTCCAGGTCGTTATCAACGCCGACAGTCCGAACGCCTTTCCGCAGCAGGTCCCGCATTAGATTGAGACCGGTTTGGAAGAC
>JALYXI010000385.1 GCA_030947245.1 Acidobacteriota bacterium | reverse complement strand
GTGGAAGGGAGGAGGGAACGAAGTACTGCAAGATCCAGCGGGAACTGAAGCTCAGCAAAATGCCGAACACCGTTCCTCCCAACCCCATCAAAAAGGCTTCGGCGAGAATGATCCGGAGTATGAAAGTCTTCGAGGCCCCGATGGCTTTCAGAATGCCAATCTCGCGAGTGCGCTGAAGAACTGCCATGTACATGGAAAGGCAAACGACGGCAAATGCGATCAAAACCGCAATCCCAATGATGACCCCGATGAACGTGTTCAGCGCAGGCACGTTACTCACGGACGTAAGCGCGATAAAATCCTGCATGGAGTATACGGGGTAGCCATCCAGCTTTGCCTTAAGCTGCTCAATCACAGATTGAAGGTTTTTTTCGTTATCCACCTTCAGGTACACCACGCTCAGCATGTGCGGGGTGCTGAAAAGTTCCTGAAGCACTCCAAGCTGAACGAATATGTGCGACAGCTTGCCCGGTTCCACAATCCCCGCCACGTTCCAATCGCGATTGGCGATACGGGTCTTCATGCCGGCGTGCACTTTCTTCTGATCGGCGTAATAGCGGTCCAAGATGATATCGTCCGGCTGGCGGAAGCCATGACCTTCCAGGAAGTCGAACCCGCCGCTCATCTTTTCGAATGCCTGGGGATCGATGCCGGTGATGGTTTGGAATACGCCTCCCGCGCTCTGGTTGTCTGTGCCTGTCGCCAGCACGACGTGCGGGAAGGCGGCCAGCTTCGGGACAAGTTGTTCCGGGATCGTTGCTCCGCTGAAGCTCATAATGCTCGAATTGGGAGCGCGGACAACGATATCCGCGCCAACGCCTTGAGCCCGGCGCTTCGAATCGTTGACCAAGCCTTCGCTTAGCCCTACAAGAACGAGAATCAAAGCCACGGGCACGCCGACAAGGAGAATGCTGAGCAGTGTCGGCATGGGCCGGTGCCGGACATTTTCCAGCATCAGCTTGCCGATCACTTCGGGTCCTTTCCGTTTTCCGATGGTTGGGTAGAAGAAGTCAGGCCAATGGTCTGAAGCTCCGACCCTTCGGGCTGGGCGAGAACAAACCGCGCATTCGGTACCGGTTTGTTGATATCCATCTTGGTTATAAGCAACACGATGCCATACTCATCCTTGGGACGCGTAATCTCGATGTGCGCGGGAAAGCGGATATTGTCATAAATGTGCCAATCGTCGTAGCGGGAGCGGCTCACAATGGAGCCGCCCGCATCATATTCGCGTTGTTCCACAACCTGAAGATTCACCCGGTCGAAGGTGATCCGCCGGGAAATTAAGAGTTCCCCATCGGCATCCTTGCGGACAATCCCCAACTGATAACTGGCTGTGGTCTCCGTCGTATCGTCGAGCATGATGGTCATGTCCTTCTGGGGGTCGATTGGCCGCACCAGCATGGCGGAAAGGAAGGTTTCGGGGCGGATGTTTTCCAGCTTATTCGGCGATCCTCCAGGAGCATCATTGCGGCCCACGATGAACCGGTTTTTAAGCGCAAGCAGGACACGAAATTCCGTCCCGTCGGAAACCATGTTGAAGGCAGTGGTGCGCACCACCGGAAGCAGCCCGGCAATGTGGATGAATCCCGGTTTGCGAAAATCGATGTAGGCGGTAATGTCCGTGTAGTCCTTGATCTGCCCCTTATAGACGCTCCCGAGGGAGGGAGTCAGATCGACGGTAGTGCTGAAGCTTTGAATCGATTCATAAGAGTCAGCAATTTTTTGGATCAGTTCTTTCTTGGTAGCGGTGAGCAGCCGCTGTGTGGCGGGACGGGTGCCCCGCGCTATGGGCCGGACGCGCGACGCGCAGGAAGTGGAGAATAAAGCCGCCGAACCGATCAACGAAACCACCTGGAGGCGGCGTGCAAGACACATTCTTCATTCTAGGATGAAGGTGGTAAGCTAAAAGTCTCAGTTACTTGTGGGCCTGTGGCGCAGTTGGGAGCGCGCTTCCATGGCATGGAAGAGGTCAAGGGTTCGAATCCCTTCAGGTCCACCAAAACGTTTCATAGACTTAGCATTGTCTGACCCGCTACGGTCCGTCAGACGGAGTCCAAACGGAGTCCAAGCCCCTTTGATCGTGAGCATCCTTCTCGTTTAAGTTTCTGCCCACTACCTGATTTATGGTTTCAAATGGTTACCGGGAATGGGCGTCTGGGCACCCAGTTTGAACGTGTTGTCCGCTCAAGACGAAAACAATAGAGTCCCCTATAGGGAGGATGCCCACTCGAGGTCCAGCGATCGCCCAACGCTCGTTTGACGGGCGGTTAGCGTTCGT
>JALYXI010000383.1 GCA_030947245.1 Acidobacteriota bacterium | reverse complement strand
GGATACGGAGTGCTATGCATAATTTTCCGCACCGGCCCTAAAATAATTTGCTGGTAGAGATAAAGCGAATACGAGATCAAGCCCAGGTACCGGACCGGTGCCCAGTCCAACCACCGCACCCAAACGGAATCACGCACAGATATCAATTGCGGGATCAGGAGGGCACAGAGAACGGGATTGACGATGAACCCGATGGAGTCGCGGTATGCGTCGTGAAAGCGAAATTCGGTCAGGTACGAGAGGACGAGAAGGCCCAGATTGCATGCTACATACCAAAGCCGGCCGCAGACCAGATTCCATGCTTTGTGATTGCGAGCCGAGTACAGCAAAATGGCCAGGAGGCAACCGATGAGCAGATGGTCCATGCGGCTTTCGAATGCCTCGTAAAAGTATCCCTGCCAAACATGCAGCCCAAACTTGAGAATCGGACGGTAGATCCAAACACACGCGATGATTGCTACCGGAATCCGGATGAGTAACGTTATACGATTTCGGATTGCCAGGAACAGAAGCGGCCAGAGCAGATAAAACTGCTCCTCCACCCCGAGCGACCATGTATGGCTGAATGCCGTGCCGGGGTCGCCGTACAAAGCTTGAAAATAGTTCTCAACATACAAAAGCGATGCGGCGGCCGAAGGCCAGGGTATCGGCTTCCAAAAGATTGCCAATGACGCGATCGCGATCAGCGCATACAAATAGAAAGCGGGGAAGATTCGTAGCGAGCGCCGTGCATAAAAATGTTTGAGCGAAACCGTTCCCGTGCGTTCGTTCTCCTTCAAAAGCAGCCAGGTAATCAGGAAACCGCTGATTACGAAGAACATCAGCACTCCCAAACCGCCCGGAATCCAAACCATTTCTGAGTGATACAGGATGACAAGAAAAACTGCTATTGCTCGCAGTCCAGTAATCACCGGGATCTGCGGGCTGCTCAATCCGCTCTCCAGTCCGCGTACGGGCTGCACGGTGGCTGGGTACGCGCAGGCCGCGGATGTGCCGGGAGTTTGCATAGATGCAGGACTGTCGGCAGAATCCGGGAAAGTCTTTATGCTTTGGCGCCCATTGCCGACCAACTACGATGGTTCGGTTCTCTACTTCGCATCGGCCGCCCGGCAGACCCGAGCATTGTGGCAGCCAGGAGAACTTACGAAGGCCCAGGACAACCGATCCCAGTACGAGCGCCAACAAAACCGTGAATCTAGGCTCAGGAACAGGTACGAGCAAGCCTCGCCTGTCAATTTCGGGCTTATCGGGCTGGACGATCCACATAAGAACACTGGTTGGTTCAGTTGCAGAAAGCGCATCCCAATTAAATCCAAAAATGTTTATGTATGGCCCATTTGCTACGTTCGCCACGAAAGATAAAGCTGGCGTGTCCAATGAGCTATATTCGTTCACCCGGACAGTTGAAGTTTGTGGAGTGTAGTCGTAAGCGAGGAACCCGAATGCATTATTGACTGGAACTGAAAGGCTCCAAAAGTCAACGAGTGGTGGATCGATATTTGGAACGTTAATCAAACCTAGGTCTAAGGCCGGTTGATCTGGAGGGGTGAAAAAGAAATTGAACGTAGTTGCATAAGCCGGAGTTGATAACGCCAAGCTGAGCGCGACTATGTATTTCAAGGCGAACATTCTCATTGGAGCTCCTTGCTAGACATATCCCGAATGTGGGACTTCCACGATTAGTATATTGTTTGGATTGCCGAGCGGAGATCGTGCAACGCTTTGAATAAATCGCGCCGGCCACAATGTTGTGGGTAGAATCACAATGGCGATCCGGTTCCGTTCCCCTGAAAATCGAGCTTCACGCGCAGGGAGAGGCTGCTGAGATCCGGCGTAGAAACATATTCCAGCTTCGTCGCGCTCGCAAGTCTCCCGTTCAGGGCAAGCGCAACTGAGCCAGTTCTTCAGGAACCAAACTGATCCTGAGCCAGTGCAAGCGCCCCCAAAATCCCTGCATCTTCCCCCAGGGCGGGCGGCGCAATCTCCGGACTCCCCATGTACCCGTTCAGCAACTCCGCCAACCCCGCTTGCAGCCGCTGGTAGTTCATGCTGTGCATCACTCCCCCGCCAACGATGATCTTCACAGGCGCGAATGAGCAGGTGAATACCGAAAGGGCCTGCGCCAGATACTTTGTTTCCCATTCCCAAGCCGGATGATCCGGCGGCAGCTCCCGGCTGGGTCTTCCCCATCGCTTCTCAATCGCAACTCCGCAAGCCAGCCCTTCCAGGCAATCGCCATGGGCATAGCAAACACCCGGGAACGGGTCGCCGGCCGTGTCGCGCGCAATCCGGATATGCCCCATTTCCGGATGAGAATGTCCGTGCAGCAGCGCGCCATTCACCATGGCGCCGCCCCCGATGCCGGTACCCACAGTGAGATAAAGAAAGTCCGCTATCCCCACTGCCGCGCCCCACCGGTGCTCCCCCAAAGCTGCCGCGTTCACATCCGTATCGAAAGCAATCCGGGAAATACCGGTCGCTTCCCGCAACGCCTCGACCACCGCAAACTGCTGCCATGCAGTCTTGGGAGTGTTCGTAATCCGCCCCGCTGCCCTGTCTATCGGCCCGAAACACCCCATCCCGATTGCCGTGACCGGAAATCCCGAAAAGAAGCGGCCTGCGCGTGCGATGGTCTCCTTCGGCGGCCCCGTCGCGAACTCCTCGCGCACCAAGTCCTCCGGCCCGGTCCCCACCCCGCAAACGAAGTTGGTGCCGCCCGCTTCAATCCCGGCGTACACGCCCTAGCTTCCCGTCAGCGTCGCTTTCAGTGTAATTTCGGCAGCCGCAAACAGCTTCGAAACCGGGCAATTTTTCTTCGCTGTCTCCGCGTGTTGCTGAAAGGTTTGCTGGTCGATGCCGGGCACTTCACCCTCCGTCACCAGATCGATTTTCGGAATTGCCCAACCGTCGCCTACTTTGTCCAAGTGCACTCCCGCAGTGGTCGAAATTCGCGTGGGCGTCAGCCCGGCTTGGGTCAATTGCGCCGAAAGCGCCATGGAGAAACAGCCCGCATGAGCCGCGCCCAGCAGTTCTTCCGGATTCGTGCCCGCGCCGTCCTGCATGCGCGATTGGAACGAATACGGTCCGTCGAACGCGCCGCTCCCAAATCGCATGTGGCCGGAGCCGTCGGTTACCTTTCCCTTCCACTCCGCTTCCGCTTTTCGTATGGGCATTCCCCGACTATACGCTATCGGTCCACCTCGCCCAACACAATGTCCAGCGTGCCGATGATCGCGACCACATCGGCAACAGAAGCTCCTTTCACCATCCGGTCCAGCGCCTGCAGATTCAGAAATGAGGGCGGACGAACCCGCACGCGGTACGGCTGCACCGTTCCGTCGCTTACCAGAAAATAGCCCAGCTCGCCCTTCGGCGCCTCGATGGAAACGTAAACTTCTCCCGCGGCCGGCTTCAGAACTTTTGGGACCTTCGCCATCGCGGGCCCTGAAGGAATATCGCGCAGGGCCTGCTGAACGATCTTTACCGATTCGCGCAGTTCCGCCATCCGAACCTGATAGCGGTCCCACGAATCGCCGCGGCTGCCTACCGGCACTGCGAACTCATACCGGTCATAACCGGAATACGGCTGCGCTTTCCGCAAATCCCACGCGATGCCCGACCCCCGCATCACCGGCCCCGTGGCGCCCACCGCTTTGCAGTCTTCCGCACTCAAAATCCCGACGTCCTTCAACCGGCCCTGCCAGATGGGGTTGCCCGTAAGCAGTTCATCGTATTCCTCCAGCCGCGCCGGAAACATGTCGCAGAACGCGCCAACCTGCTGTTCGAATCCTTGATATAGAGGATAAAAGAGCCCGCCAATCCGGAACGCATGCGTCGTCAGCCGCGCACCGCAGTAGTTCTCGAAAATCTTAAGCACTTCCTCGCGTTCGCGAAATGTGTAAAACAGGGCGGTTTGGGCTCCCAGATCGATGGCGTGGGTGCCCAGCCACAGCAGATGGCTCGCAATGCGATTGAGTTCCGCAAGGATGACACGCACCACCTGCGCGCGCGGGGGCGCTTCCACGCCGATCAACTTTTCCACCGCCAGGCAGTAACCCAGGCCGTTCGAGACCGCGGCCACGTAATCCATCCGGTCCACATACGGAGCAAACTGCCCGTAGGTCCGGTTCTCGCCAATCTTCTCCACACCCCGGTGCAGATACCCGATCACGCATTCCGAGCTCTTTACCCTCTCGCCCTCCAGCTTCAGAATGATGCGCATCACCCCGTGTGTGGAAGGGTGCTGCGGGCCCATGTTCAGCACCATCTCAGAAGAATCCGGCGGATTTTCCGCAGTCACAGCATCTCCAGATTCGCCGCAACCCACGCATCGTCAGGCTGAGCGATCGGGTATTCTTTTCGTAGCGGATGTCCAATCCACTCCTCCGGCAAGAGAATCCGTTTCAGGTTGGGGTGCCCTTCGAACACGATCCCGAACATGTCGAAGACTTCGCGCT
>JALYXI010000353.1 GCA_030947245.1 Acidobacteriota bacterium | reverse complement strand
GCCGACGACCGAACCGGTGATGCCTGCAGGACTGGTTTGGCCTTCACCTGTGGCATAGATTACGATCGTGGAACCCTTGGCCGCCGGATTCGATGCGCCGTTCACCGTTGAGTTCTGGTTGAGGATGGCGCCGGGGCCGCTGCCCGAAGCGTTAAGTGCGAAGATGCCAGGAGCAGATTCCGCGACGTTGAGCTGCAGAGCTGCCGCAGTCAGTCCATTGAAGTTGACTACCACTGTGGTGGTTGCGCGCCCGAACACCTCATAGGGAACCACAGCGTTGATCTGGGTAGCCGATACGTAGGTAAGCGGGGCGGCGATGCCGTCAAACAGAACCTGCACATTGCTCAGGTTCGTTGAGACATTTCCTTGGGGAGTAAGGGTCAGGCCACCAGGGGTAATGGGGCCAAGACTGGTACCGAAGAGCGAAATGATTTCGCCGGGAGCGATGGGACCTGTGGCACCGCTCGCCGCGTTGATTACCTGGGAAAGAACCGGCGCCGGTTGCGCCCCCACGGTGAACATCACAGGTACGATCAGCGGCACAGAGCCCGCAACGGTGGAAGTGATGGTGACGGTTCCGGTGTAGGCGCCCGCAGCCAAGCCGGCCTGGCTCACGCTGACGGTGACGCTTTGGGTGGTGGCGCCTGTAGCCGGAGTAACCGTAAGGAAGTTAACGGGGCCGTTCGATTGCGCGGTGGCCGTAAATGGCACGGGTGAACCCGCGGTAGCGGTAACGCTGATGGTTTGGCTTGCGGGGACGGAACCGGCCACGGCGGCGTTGAAGCTAAGAGTGGCGGGGGTAGCGGCCAGGGATTGCGCTGTGACGGTAAGCGTGACCGGGATGACGAGGGAGGAATTCGAAGCGCCTACCGACGTGATGGTTACGGAACCGTTATACGTTCCGGGCGGTAAAGCGGCGCCGTTCACGGCAATTGTGATGGGGCCCGGAGCATTGCCGGGAAACACTCCGTTGGCGCTGCCGTTTACCGTCAACCAGGTTCCGCCAGTGGCGGTGGTGGTTGTGGCTGAAAACGGCAGAGCGCTTCCGCCGGTTGTGGTCACCATGACGGTTTGAGCCGCGGGGGCAGCGCCGTTTGCCACCTGCGTAAAGGACAGCGTGGCTGGCGCGACGGAGAGACTGATTCCCGAAGTTACGTTAAGAGTTACGGGAACGTTGAGTACCTGCCCGCCGGAAGTGATGGTGATCTGTCCGGTGTAGGTTCCAGGCGTTAAGGTCGACGGAGCAACCGATACCAGCACGGTGGTGGGCGTAGACGTCGGAGAGCCGCCGACCAGCAGAAACGACTGGTTTGAATTGACCGTGACCGGAAGACTGCTGCCGGTGCTGGTCAGGGAGATGGCCTGGGTCGCCGGCGTGGGCCCGTTCAGGGCATAGTTGAAAACGAGCGCCTGGGGCGCGGCATTGACCAGCGGACTGTTGCTGACGGTCAGGTTCACCTGAATCAACTGGGTTCCATTGCCGCCGCTCACCTGCACCTGGTTGCTATACGTACCCGGCCCGAGAGTGGAAATTACGCTGGGGATGGGGGTGATGACAAGCTGAGTGGGGGTGCTGGAGGCAGTTCCGGAAGCTGGGGAAAACGCCACGAATTGGGTGGACGTTGTAGTGGGAAGGGCAACGGTGAACGGCAGCGATCCCATAGTGCTGGTCAGGTTCACCGCGAGCGGCGCCGGAATGACAGTGCCGGTCTGGTAATTAAAGTTCACGAAGGAAGGCGTCGCAATCACCAGCGGATTGTTGCTGATAAACAAAGTGACCGGGATCACCAGTGGCGGGTTACCCGCGCCAAATGCGGTTACCGTAACGTTCGCCGTGTACGTGCCAGGATTCATGGCCGCTAAGGCAGCCTGGTTCAGGCTCAGGGTGAATGAGCCGGGCGTGTTGAATCCGTTCGGCGGCGTAGCGGGAATCAATAACCATGGCGCAGTGGAAACGGGACTGTAATTCAGTGCCGCTGCCCCGGAGCTGGAAACATTGAAAGTCTGTGAAGGCGGCACGGCGCCTCCCACCGAGTAATTGAAGTTCGCGTACGTCGGATATACGTTCAGCAGCGGACTCGCGCTGACAAGGACATTCACCGGTACGTTCACTGTGGCGTTCTGTGCCCCTTGCGCGGTTACGGTTAGGGACCCGGTGCACTGAAAGTTGCTTTGCGCCGGAACGGTGGCCGAAACCGTGATCTGGGAATTAGTGGTTCCGGTAAGGCCCGTTGCCGCCAGCACCGTTCCGCAATTCCCTTGCGAAAGAGTCGCTATGTAGGTGAGGTTTCCTGAGGTGCTTTGCACCAGCACGCTTACGGAAGGAGCGGGAGCGCCAATACCGGACTGATAGAGCAACGTAACCGGGTTTGGCGTGATGACGAGCACTGGCTGGCCGGATACGGTCAGCGTTACTGAGATTACCTGCGGTTGCGCCTGCGCTTGTGGCGCGCTGATGGTGACGGTTCCGTTGTAAGTTCCGGGCCCTAGAGTTCCCGGATTTACACCGACGATCACCTGTGCGGGCACGGTGGTGCTCGATTGCGCGGCGGAAAGCCAGCCGCCACCCGAAGTGGTTGCCGTGGCCACTGTGAATGGAACCCCCGATGCGTTGCCCGTCACGTTGACAGTTTGACTTGACGGCGGCGCGGGTCCGTTTTGCTGCGCGAAGAAATTGAGCGCCGTCTGATCGACCGAAATTGTCGTGTTCGAGAAGACATTCAGCGTAACGGGGATGGATGCCGATTGACCGTTCGCAATCACATTTACCGTCGATGTATAGGAGCCCGGCTGAAGTCCGCCCGGGCTGGCGATGATCGTAAGAAAGCTTTGGGATCCGTTCACCGTGGATGTGATGCTCAAGTACCCGCCCTGCTGTCCGGGGGTGTAGGCGACCGTGGCGCTCAACTGGGAAGCGGGCGAGCCGTTCACTGTCACGGTTACGTTTTGATTTTGGATTCCTGAATTTGCGGTGGAAGCGGCAAATGTGACGGTGTTGGGAGAGAACGCGAGACCATTTTGGGCCTGCGCTGTGTCAGGATGACCCACGACCGCTATGGCCAGCGCTACGAGCAAACCCGCAGCCCGGCTGAATCTTGATTTGATAAATTGCATGTATAGGAAAACCTCACGGCGATTGAAGCAATCGGCGCACCAAGCATCGCCGCCATACCTGTGGATTAGCGATGTTTAACGATCGGGTTTAACGATCGGCGCCATTCATGCCGAAAACACCCATAGACTAAAGAATAAGAATGGAAGCAATTCAAGTCGATCGGAGTTCCGGTGATCCGCAGTTTGCGGTGAAGGCTCTCGAACGGGGCAATATCCTGTTCTTTCCGGCCACCCCCTTCCGGATTTCCGAACCTCATCGCGCGTTGCTTCTGAATACCGGCCAGGCGGACGGAAACTTTCACAAGAATATTTCCTATAAGCCGCATTCGGGAAAGCTCTCCGGATTGGGAAAGGCTAATCCGGGGGAAGAGGAGGGTGTTCGCGATGCCTTGCACGCGTATTCAGAAGCGGCGATCGGTTTTCTCGAGGAGATAGTGAGTCCGTACCGCGCCGGATGGCAAACTGATTACGCAAGTTTCCGTTCGATCGAAGAAGAAGGCCGCGACCTGCCTTTAAAGAAGCGGAACGATCTTCTTCACACCGACGCGTTTCCTACAAGGCCCACCAACGGCGGCTTGATCCTTCGCATCTTCACGAACATCAATCCTTCGAAGGACCGTGTGTGGGTGACCTCCGATCCGTTCTCCGTTGTGGCCGGACAGTATGCGGAGCGCGCGGGCGTCCGGCGGATTGCCGATGGCGCGAGATCGCCCGTTCGCCGGATTCAACGCGCCGCAACGCGAGCCGCCCATGCTCTTGGGGTTCCGGTTGCCGTCCGTTCGCCGTACGATGAGTTCATGTTGGGCTTTCACGATTTTCTGAAATCCAACACGGAATATCAGCGCGACTGTGTCAAGTATCGCTTCTCGTTTCCTCCGAATTCCACGTGGATCGTATTCACCGACGTGGTGCCGCACTCGGTTCTCGCTGGGCGTTATGCGCTGGAGCAGACCATGATCATCGCGCGGAAAACATTGCTGCAGCCGGAGTGCGCGCCTGCTTCGGTTTTGGAAACGCTCATCGGCCAGGCTCTGACCGATTAGTCAGCGGTGCAGAATGGAGCGAAAATCGATTACGGCCTTGACCGGCTGCGAGGGCGCGTCGAATTCGAAGGAAGCGGGTTCGGCGCCCGCGGTTACTGTGCGGATCACGCTTCTACCGCGCCCCAATTGAATCTCGATAGGAACATCGGCAGCGAAATCCTCCGGCACTTGGCTTTGCGCCACCGTTCCGGCCACGCGCCACTTAGTCCCGCTTCCCTTCACGGCGGAAGTAAGCTTCAGCGCCGGAATACCGGTTCCATACACCCACTGGTCGAAGAACAGTTCCAGCTTGGGATCCGGCGAATGAGCGGGCAAAAACCGGGAGCAGAAGGCGCGAAACTCGTCGGTGTTTATCGCCTTGTCTTCGTACTCGCGCCGCAGCGTTCCCAACATGTTCAGGAACGCCGGATCGCCCAGTCGGCGACGGAGCATGTGCATGATCCACGTTCCCTTGCCATACACGATCGGGATCCAGGCCTGATCAAGCCTTGTCCCTTGCACCACGGGTCCGGCGGATTCCACCGTTTGCCCGTCCGGAGCTTTCGCCAGGAGTTTCAAACGGTAGTCTTCCAAGACCAGATCAACCGCTCGCGGTCCCTTGCGTTGCTCCATGAAAAGAAGCGCGGAGTAGTTCGCCAGCGCCTCCATCAGCCACTCGTCGTGATACCCGGCGGAGGTAACGATATTACCCCACCATTGGTGCGCCGCTTCATGCGCGTGGAGAAGGTCGGAAAAGAAGACTTTCTGCTTTTCATCGAGCGCATTCATCACACGTTCTCCGGGACGCAGATAAGACAGGGTCGAGAGGTAAATCAATCCGGGAAAGCCCTGCCCAAAACGGCCCGGCACGGGCGTCACTTCCAAATGTTTTAAGGTGAGCGGTCCGAAGCGCGAGGTGTAGAATTCCATTACTTCGCCGATTTCATCCGCCAAGGCTTTCAAGCGCATTTGCGGACTCTGTGGCGGGAATTGCGTGGGTTCAACCTGCTGAATGCCCGGGTTCCTTCGGCCTGGCCGGAGCGCCCCGGTAGGCTGCGGGCTCCACGACAGATCGGCAACGCGCGGCTGAAGCGTAGTTTCCACAGAATGGTTCGCGCAGACCTCAATGGTCAGGTCGCCATGCTTCGAGCGAGCCCGGTCATACACGCCAAGATTGAAGCCCGCCAGACGAATGGGGACTTTCGTAACGGTGCGGGAGAGGCGCATCAGCCCGTCGATGCGGTCTTCCACCACCTCCCCGGTTGCGACCAGATCCAGATCTTTGGGCGCGCGAAAAGAAAGGTCGAAGGTGGCGAACTGCCGTCCATGGTTTGGATACCAACTGCCGCGCGATCCCACGGAGAATACGTGATTCCCGGCGTCGGCGATCACCTTTCCTTCGTGCGCGATCTCGATTTCGGCAGTCTGCCCGGCAGACACTGGGACCCGCGGAATCAGAACGAAAGCATCGTTGGCTCCGTTCCCCGGCAAGCCCAGGCGGGCGTGCTCGCTCAACAGAACTTCGGCGGGCTCTCCATTCACTTGAGCGCTCAGCACGCGCATGTTGTTCGAAATCTCAAACGGCAGTGCGGCCTCGCCTCCCCGGGCTTTCAGCCTCAGCTTGGTGGTGCAGTGCAGCGTCAGGTCCGGATCCAGGCGGGAATCGATACGGAAATCGCTTAAGACAAACTCAGGCGCAAACTCCTGGCGCCGGTAGGAACGCGAGGTGAAGCTGGTCCATACATCGAAATTCGTATCTTTCGTATCTCTTGTGTCGTCCGAGGCGGCGCCCAGCAGCAACTGTTCCGGCGCACGAGGATCGAAGATCACGTTGAAAGTGCCCAGCTTCGCCCCGCTTAGAGCAACGGCGAGAAAGCCCTTCCGGTTCCATCCGGGCGACAAAATATCGGTTGCCAAACGCAGCCCGAAGTTCCGGCCCAGGCTTTTCGCCAGAAGCGACCAGCGGTCCGCCAGGAGAGCACCCATCTCCGCGCTTTTCTTGTTGTACGGATTGGCTTTTATTTCCGTCATCAACTCGCGATACGCGCCGCCTGAAAAAACCAGCGCGGCCTGGCCGAAATGTTCCTCCAGGTTGGGTGCGCCGACGTGCGTGCTCAAGGCCCGGCGTTCACTATGGGTGGGGGGCAGAAGCAGCAACTCGGCGTCACCGCCCTCGACGTCCGCGCTGAAGACCGCGGTCACGGGGTTGCTTCCTACCGGCTTGCCGAAGATCAGAAAGCCGTCAGTGAAGTAAAACTGAGCTTCATCCCGAGTGAGGTGAACTTCGCGTACACGGTAACATTCCGCGGGATCGAGGGGCGCGGCGGCAAGTTCCTGAAGCAGATCCCCGCCCGTGCCGCCACGCAGAAGAAAGGGAGCACACAGAAGCCAAATCAGGGCGCGCACTTTGACCAGTGTATGCCTGCGCGATCCTGCCATGATGAAGGCGTGCGCCGGGAGACCGACGAGACGTACATGCGCATGGCGATTGAGCAGGCGCGGATGGGAGGCCGGACACCGAGGGCCGGCTGTGGCACGATGTTAGACTGTTGATTCTTCTCTCATGAAATTTGTCACCTTCGAACACCACAACCATACGCATGCGGGCGTCCTTTCGGGCGAGAACGTGATCAGCCTGGCGAGCGCTGGTTTCGCGACCGTGCTGGACATCGTAAATGGCGGACCGGAAGCACTGCACCGCGTGAAAGGCCTGGCGGAAACCGGCGCGCCGGACGCATCGTTTCCCTTGAGTTCGGTGAAGCTGCATGCCCCTATTCCGCGGCCGCGCAAGATCATCTGCATCGGGTTGAACTATCGCGATCATGCTATCGAATCAAAGCTGGAGATTCCGACGATTCCGGTAGTGTTTTCGAAGTACGCTTCTTCCGTGATCGGTCCGGGCGCGAACATCGTGTTGCCTAAAAATTCGGTCAAGCCGGATTACGAAGCCGAGCTTGCCGTGGTGATCGGCAAGAACGCGCGCCATGCCAAGGCGGAAGATTGGCGGGAGTATGTCTTCGGCTACACCAACCTGAACGACGTGAGCGCGCGCGATTTTCAAATGGCGACCAGCCAATGGATGATAGGCAAGACTTTCGACACCTTCGCGCCGATGGGCCCTTATTTGGTTACCGCGGATGAAATCAGCGATCCGCATAACCTGAATATCAGCTTGACGATCAACGGGGAAATTCTGCAGAACTCAAATACGCGCGAGCTGATTTTCCGGATCCCGGAGTTGATCGCTTACCTTTCGAGCGTGTTCACGCTGGAACCCGGCGATGTAATTTCCACGGGAACTCCCTCCGGCGTTGGCTTCTCCTACAGTCCGCCGCGCTGGTTGAGGGCCGGCGACAGCGTGACGGTGAAGGTGCAAGGCCTGGGCGAACTGACGAATCCGGTGGTCGCGGAGATTTAAACGAGATGCCGTTCGACGGATTGCGCGTTCTTGCTCTGGAAAGCCGCCGCGCTATCGAGATGGCTACTCTTA
>JALYXI010000334.1 GCA_030947245.1 Acidobacteriota bacterium | reverse complement strand
ATCCCACGGTTACCGACCACAGGTGAGGCGGATCGATATCGCGGCCGGTGATCCGGAACTCGTCAGAAACCTTCGGACCTTTGGCGCGATCTTCTTCCGCCTGCTCCGCTTCTGTCAAGACCTTTTTCTTCGGGGCCGAGGCCCCGCATAATGCGCCAAGCACGGGCGCACTTTGGCGTGCGGCCACTCAACCCTGCCCGGAGGCCGGTCCCACAAGCCCCAAGACGAGGAAGACAAGAATTGCGCATCTCGACATCCTGGACATGATAACGCTGTCATGGCAAGGACGAGTGCAGCGTGCGTTCCAGAGCGCGTTCCAGAGCGCCGGCGCTAAATTCCTGTTCGTCCAAGTGAGTTTGGAATGCGATTCGACCCTGGGTGTTGACGAGAAAAACGCGGCTGGGCCATGCCGCGTAGGCTTTCTCCGCGGAGCCGGTCAGGTCGTCGATCGCGGCGCTAAAGAAAATTTTGAGTTTGCGAAGGCATAAGTCCGCGTTCGCTTGTTTCTGTACGGCTGTTTTTGCCTCGGGAACTTCGATTCCATCGCGCCGGTTAATGGAACTCTGCCAGCCTTCGCCCGCATGGGCTTCGCGGATGTAAACCAGAAGGAATGGAATGCGTTTGCCGTAGCGCTGATAGAGGCTGTTCAACTTCGCGACCTGTGCGCGGAATTGAGGGCAGCTATAACTGGCAAACACCAGGAGCACGGGAGACTTGCCACGAAACTGGCTGAGTTGGACGCGTTCGGAGGAACCATGCCGAAGAAAATCATGGCGAACCAGAGAGAAATCCGGGGCGAGACTGCCGGAAGCCGGACCATTAACGATTGTGGACTCAGCGATTGTGGACTCGTTCGGCTTGAACCCGTGGGAATCGAGCCACTGCCGCTCGGTTTTGGCGTCATCGAGGCGGCCGGCGCCCTGGTACGCCTGGGCAAGAGACTGGTGAGCGGGAGCGGAGGCGGGGCGGATGAGCGCGGCACGCCGCAGCAGAGGCAGAGCCTCCTGGGAGCGGTGGCGAGCGGTAAGGATTTGGCCGAGTCCCAGGTTGGCTTCGAAATCGTTTGGATTTAAAGCGAGTTCTCCGCGGAAAGCGTTGGCGGCGCCTTCGGCATCTCCCGTTGTGAGGAGCGCCTGCCCATAGTAGGAGTTTGCCAGGGGAAGCTCCGGGTTGATGTTGATTGCGCGAGAGAACTCCGCGGCCGCGCTCGGATAATTGCGGGCTTCGAACATACCGGCGCCCAGCAGCAGGTGGGCTTCGGCGGAATCGCTGCGCCGCAGGATGCGGTCAATGACCGGCTTTCCGCGCGCGAGGTCGCCGGAGCGAATCAGCGCCGTTCCGAGGAGATAGTCAACGGCCGGATCTTCAGAGCCACCCAGGGACTGAAGCAGTTCCACTGTTTTTCCGGGGTCACCGGTGAGCAGGTAGCAATCCGCGAGCAGCAGGAGAGTTTGACGGTCAGCCGGTTCCGCCGCATGAATCCGGGCCAGTTCGGCTACCGCTTCGGGAATCTGCCCGGACTTATAGAATGCGAGAGCAAGGTTACGGCGGAGCGCGTTCGCGGCTTCGGGAGGAGCGGAGGCGAGAGCCTGGCGGTAGGAATCGATTGCATCCTGAAATCGGCCCAACTGCGCCATCACGGCTCCCAGATTGGAGCGGGCTTCAAAGTTTTGGGGCTGCAGCGCCAGACATTGGTTGTAAAGCTTCGCGGCTTCCGGAAATTGCTTTTCACGGTGAAGTTGCAATGCTTCCAAGCAGGATTGGGGCGTCTGCGCGAACGCTATGAGCGGGAATAAAAAATATATGAGCCAGGGAACGGCTGGTTTTGCGCTGCCATTTTTCATCTTGTTACTTGCTTCTCCACGAGTCCCCATATATTATTGACAGAACCTTAGGGAGTGCTAAGCCGATGATCAAATCTTCACAGCTATTCACGTTAGCAGTATTGGTTGCCTTGGTTGGATTTGCGCCGTCCGCGTCTGGTCAGTCGATTTTCGCGACTTTGACCGGTACCGTTGCGGACCCCTCCGGTTCAGTAATTCCGAAGGCGGACGTGGTGTTGAAGAATGAAAGCTCCGGCGATATTCGCCGCTCCGTTACGAACAACGACGGCTATTTTACTTTTTCTTCCGTTCCTGTGGGCACCTATAGCGTGAGCGTGGAGGCGGCGGGGTTCCAGCGAGTGCAGGAGACCGGGATTGCCTTTACCGGCGCGGAAAAACGAAACGTCAATTTCGTGCTTAAGGTGGGCAGCACGGCGACGCAGGTGGAAGTGACTTCCGCGGCCGACACGCTGGTTCCGGTGGATTCCGGCGAGAAGAGCGCGACGCTGACGACGAAACAATTGCAGGACTTTTCCGTGGTGGGCCGGAGCGCGGCGGAGTTCATCAAGATTCTTCCAGGGTTCTCCGCGACGGGCACGGGCGTGAAGAACTCGCCCGGTTTCAGTGGCGAGGTGACAGGGATCAACGGTAACGGAGAAGGCGGCAAGCAGAGCGCGATTTCGAATTACTCCGCGAATGGCCTGGGGGCGCAGGCGATCGACATTACCGCGGATGGAGCGCACGTTTCCGACCCCGGCTGCAATTGCGCGAGTCCGGTGAATCCGAATACGGACATGATTCAGGAGTTCAAGGTGCAGACTTCGAACTTTTCGGCGGAGAACTCCAAGGGTCCCGTGGTGCTGAATTCGATTTCGAAGGCGGGCGGCCAGGCGTTCCACGGGGAAGCTTATGTATATGCGCGCAATTATGCATTGAACACGGCGGACTGGCAGGATAATCAACTCGGAATCAGCAAGCCGCAAAACAGCTACCTGTTCCCAGGCGGCCAGATTGGCGGGCCGGTGCTGATCCCGAAGACCAGGTTCAACCACGACCGCAACAAACTATTCTTTTTCACGGCGTACGAATACTACAAGCAGACGCTGGACACGGGGCTGCTGCAG
Source organism: Acidobacteriota bacterium (assembly GCA_030947245.1). Classification (GTDB taxonomy): domain Bacteria; phylum Acidobacteriota; class Terriglobia; order Bryobacterales; family Bryobacteraceae; genus JALYXI01. The sequence goes on along the minus strand of JALYXI010000334.1, from coordinate 25,731 downwards.
GCGAACGTCCCCAGCGCGGCCCAACGTACAGGCGATTTTTCGTCATTGGGCGCGACGCAGTTGACGGACATCAACGGAAATGCCCTGTCCGGCAATAGAATTCCGGCATCGTTGATTGACCCCAATGGCAAGGCGCTGATCAACCTGTTTCCCCTTCCGAACCACGATCCCCTGAACGGCGGATACAACTACATCAACAAAGTGGATTTGGGCCAGAACTCCTACCAGTGGCTGAGCCGCGTGGATTACAGCATCAGCGACAACACCAAATTGTTTGTCCGGTATAACGTCCAAAACGAACTTCAGCAGTTCCCCATCGGCCTATGGTGGCGGCAAGGATCGAACCCGGTACCTTACCCGACTCCGATCGATGCTCATAACACTTCGAAATCGGTTTCGGCCAGCTTGACTCATGTGTTCAGTCCCACGCTCACGAGCGAAACGGTGTTCGGCTACACGTTCATCAATTTCCCGAATAGTTTCGAGAATAAGAATGCTGTGGACCGTAGCAAATTGGGCATCAATTTTCCTGGCGTTTATAAAAACGGCGTAGCGCAATTCCCGTCCCTGTTAAGCTACTCCGGCGACATCGCGACAATCAGCAATCCCGGCGGATTTGAGGCCGGTAATGGAACGCTGTTCGCGACCAAGTATCTTCCCTCCCTCAGCAGCAATCTCACCAAGGTAATCGGCACCCATACCTTGAAAGCCGGATTCTACTGGGAAAAGATTATCAATACGCAGCCCGCCAACAACAATACCAACGGCTTGATTCAGTATGCGAGCTATCTGCCGGGCGCCGGTACGGGGAACAAGTATTCCGACCTGTTGCAGGGTTGGGTACAGAATTATGGCGAGTCCAATCTGAACCCGATTCATGACGAGGCGTTTGCCACGACGGAATTTTTTGTGCAAGACGCCTGGAAGGCAACCCGCCGTCTGACCCTGGAATATGGAATGCGCTTTCAGCATTTGGGCAACTGGTATGACGAGAACAATGTCGGATTTGCCGTGTTCGACCGCTCGAAGTTCTCCCAAGATACTCAATTGCCGACCGCGTACACGGGACTTCAATGGCACAAGATCAACCAGAATGTACCGTTATCCGGCTTCGCGCAGAGAGCTTTATTTTTCAACCCTCGTTTTGGGCTGGCTTACGATGTGTTCGGAACGGGGAAGACGGTGGTCCGGGGCGGATGGGGTTCGTTCCGCTATCATACGGCCCAGTTCACCACCGGGTATGACATCGGATACGGCGTGTTGAATTACCAGAGCTCGCAATATCTTACGTTTGCTCAACTTGCGGGCCAGAGCCCCTCCTATAGCGGGCGGCAGTCGGTTTCCGCGTTGGACGCGAGAAACGATGAGCAGCCGCTGACCACCAGTTATAGCTTCACCGTCTCGCAGAGGCTGGGCGATGGCTCTCTGTTCGAGGCGTCCTACGTGGGGAACCAATCGAAGTATCTGACCAACGACGGAACTTACAATAACATCAACGCCGTTCCTTATGGAACACTGCTGAACAACCCGGATCGCAACACTCTGACGACCGAACAATACGATGCCCTGCGACCGCTGAACAATTACCAGGATTTGCGGCTGGCGACTAACAACCTGTACGGCAACTATAACGGTTTGCAGTTAACCTATGCCAAACAGCGGGGCCGCTATGACTTCCAGGCGAATTACACCTTCTCGAAAGCCTTGGGAATTGTTTCTTCGGCGGACAATCTGAATCTCAATAATAACTACGGAGCGCTTGGGTACGACCGCAGGCATGTGTTCAACGCCGCGTACTCGGTGGAACTGCCGAACGCAATTTCGACCAATGGAAGGGGTTATGCAAAGGCGATTTTGAACGGTTGGCAGATTTCAGGGATCACGCAGTTCACGTCCGGCGTGAACCTGACAGCAGCATCCAACAACCAAAACTTCAACCTGCAGACTACCGGAGGGTTGACGAATCGCGATATCAACGGAACGGATTCGGTGCAGATCCAGCCGGTGATCACGTGCAATCCGACCAGCAATCTAGGCAAGAATCAGTACATCAACGGGAGCTGTTTTGCGCTGCCGACGCCCGGACACAACGGATCGCCTGTGCTGCCGGAAATCTTCGGTCCCGCGTTCTTCGACAGCGACCTTTCCGCATTTAAGAACTTTGTGTTCAATGAGAAGGGGACGAAGCGGCTGCAACTCCGTTTCTCGGCTTATAACTTCTTGAATCATCCGATCAATTCGTTTTACAACAACGGCGATAACAACCTGACACTCAAGCTGGGCGCGGACGGAAAGAACACGAACCAGAGTTTCGGCGTGGTGGATGGGAAAACCGGCCGGCGCGTGATTCAGCTTGCCGCTAAGTTTTACTTCTGAAAAGCGCGGAAATCTTCTCCGGACACTCTTTGCGCTCTCTCTACGCGCTGCAGCGAATCACGTGTGGAAGCGTCCTCCGGAATGCTCCAGCGGGTCGGCCACACACTACAGGGCGATGGGAACGGGCCGATGGGTTCTGCCGGACCTGATCGGTGCGGTGGTGGGCGCGCAGGGACTCGAACCCCGGACCTCCTGCGTGTGAAGCAGGCGCTCTAACCAGCTGAGCTACGCGCCCGGCATGCGGGAATTTTTAGTATAGACCACAATTGTTTGGATGCAGGTTGAGTATGAGACGCGCTTAGCCGCGCGAAAGCGGTCCCGGAATGCGGCGGAAAGCAGGCACCGGCGGCTGGCCGGATTCCGGCTGCTGGTGTTCGCCTTAGCAGGAGGGATCGCGTGGCTGGCGTTCGCGCGCGGTGCGATTTCGGGGTGGTGGCTTGCCGTGGCGCCTCTCCTATTCGCCGCGCTCGTGTATCTGCAATCCAGGGCCGCCGCGGACCGGCGGTTCGCTGAGCGGGCGATTCGATATTACGAGCAAGGGCTGGCCCGGCTGGACCACACCTGGATGGGGAAAGGGGAAACTGGTGAAAGATTCCGGGACCCAACGCATCCTTATGCGGAGGATCTGGATCTGTTCGGAACGGGATCGTTGTTTGAGTTACTCTCAACCTCCCGGACGCGGTCAGGGGAAGCGCAACTCGCCCGATGGCTGCTGCATCCGGCGGACCGGGAAGAGGTGTTGCTCCGGCAGGGCGCTATTGAGGAACTGCGGACGCGCACGGATCTTCGGGAAGATTTGGCTGTGCTGGGAGAGGACTTCCGCACGGGGGTGGAACCGGAAGCGCTGGCCGCGTGGGGAGCGGCAGGACGCATAGAGTTCTCGCCAGGTACGCAGCGGGCCGCCGCTGCTCTTTCGCTGCTTGCGGCGGCGCTCATCGTGATCTTCTTCGCGTCGAACTTTGCAAGCGCGCCCGTACGCATCGCGCTGCTCATAGTAGCCGCTATCGAGGGCCTGCTCGCTCTACCGTTACGCGGAAAGATAGCTCAGGTGGTGAACTCAGTGGAACAGCCCGGGCATGACCTGGACCTCCTGGCGCAGGTGCTGGCGCGGTTTGAGCGTGAGCGGTTCCGTTCGCCCAAGCTTGCGGCGTTACGGCGGGAGTTGGATGTTCAAGGCAAGCCTGCTTCCGGAAGGATTGCCCAACTCGAGCGCCTGATCGACTTGCTCCATTCACGCGACAACGTGATTGTGCGGGCCTTTGGGCCGCTGGTGCTCTGGACCACCCAGGTGGCCTTCGCGATCGAACGATGGCGCGCTGTTTCAGGCGCCGCGGTGGGGCGCTGGCTTCACGCGATTGGTGAGTTGGAGGCACTGTGCGCTCTTTCCGGTTACGCCTATGAACATCCGGATGACCCGTTCCCGGAGTTGTTGGAGGGTGAAGCATTCCTGCGGGGGACAGCGCTCGGTCATCCTTTGCTGCCCGCGGATGCGTGCGTCCGGAACGATGCCGCTTTGTCTTCAACCGGACCGAATCTGGTAGTGATCAGCGGATCGAATATGTCGGGAAAAAGCACTTATCTGCGTACAGTGGGGGTGAATGCCGTGATGGCGCTGGCAGGAGCTTCGGTGCGCGCGCGGGAAATGACGATTTCGCAGTTGCGAATCGGGGCTTCCATCCGAGTCAGTGATTCCCTGCAGGGCGGAACCTCGCGGTTTTACGCGGAGATCACCCGGCTCCGGGATATCGTAGCGCTGGCCGGGGAAGGGCCGGTGCTATTTCTGTTGGATGAGTTATTGAACGGAACGAACTCCCGCGACCGTGGGATTGGCGCGGCAGGCGTGGCGCGCGGACTCTTGCAGCGGGGTGCGATCGGCTTCATCACCACGCACGATTTGGCGCTGACTTCGATTGCGGAGATCAACCGGCATTTCGAAGATCACATCGAGGCCGGTGTGGTCACTTTCGATTATAAAATCCGGGATGGCGTCGTGAAAAACAGCAACGCGCTGGAACTGATGCGCGCGATTGGCCTTGAGGTCTAATCGCGTACCCTAAAATCTACCAATGCGCATCACCGCTGTGGAAACTCTTCACGTAAGCCGCGGGATCACGGTCCACGCAGGGCCCATCCAGTGGCTGTGGGTTCGGGTTCACACCGATGAAGGCCTAACCGGTCTGGGCGAAACGTATCCGCATCCCGAACCGGAGAAAGCGGTCATTCACAAGGTGCTTGCGCCGATGCTGCTGGGCCGCGACTCTTCTCAAATCGATCGACTGTGGGCCGAGATGTATAACACGGTCAGTTTCAGCGGATGGGCGGGCGCCGAGATGCGCGCCATCAGCGCCATCGACATTGCTTTGTGGGATTTAGCCGGCAAGCGCGCCAATATGCCGCTCTATCGGTTGCTCGGCGGTGCGTCCCGTTCTTCTATCCGCACCTACAACACCTGTTACGATCACGTGGACTTCATGACGGAACCCGTTCGCTTGGCGCGCGAGCTGAAGCAAGCCGGTGTGAACGCGATGAAGATCTGGCCTTTTGATGGCGCGGCGAAAATCAACGGGGGGCAGTTCATTACAGCGGCTCAGATGCAGCAAGGCGTCGAGCCCATTCGCCTGATCAAAGAAGAGTTTGGCGATTCAATGGAAGTCGCAATGGAATTCCACGGCTACTGGAACCTTCCTACGGCCATCAAGATCGCTCAGGCGCTCGAACCGTATTCCCCCATGTGGCTGGAGGAAATGCTGCCGCAGGACAACCTGGGCGCGTATGCCCAACTCGCCGCAACCACAAGTCTTCCCCTGTGCTTGAGTGAGCGGCTGATGACCCGCTTCGGCTTTCGCGAGCTATTTGAAAATCAGGCCGCGCGCATCATCATGCCCGACATCTCCTGGTGCGGCGGAATTTCGGAAGCGAAGAAGCTGGCGGGCGTTGCCGAGACCTGGTTTCTTCCCATCGCCCCGCACAACTGCGGCGGACCTGTGTTGCATGCGGCTTCGCTTCACTTGGCCGCGAATGTGACCAATTTATTCATCCTGGAATCCGTGCGGCGGCATTACCTGGACGAGTACCGCGGGGTGATGGCGCCGATGCTGCCTCCGGTGGACGGAGCCTTCCCGCTACCGCCGGGTCCTGGTCTGGGCATCGAATTAGATCCTGAGATTTACGAGCGCAAAGACCTGACGCGGGACGTCTCCAAGCTTTAATATTTGATCCGAGTCTGATTGAAGTATAAGAAGCAATATGCGCTGCTATGGGTCACACATTCATGGCGATGAATACGGTCGCGAGTACAGCTCGATACATTTTCTCCTCCGTGAAGACAGTCCCGGTATAGATGCAAACGGCTTGCAAAGTCCCCTAAGGATCGCTGTCCATGCTCGCCATAGTGATTCGGCACAAATCGATTCCCAACGAATCCAAAAATGTTCTCCGTCTGAAACCAGTCACTTGCGCCCGTCGAACCCCGAATCCGCTTCGCGGCCGTGCAAGTCTGCAATCGAGGAACAGCAAATGTCCGCCTTCGGCAAAGCCCTCTCCCAACCCGCGGAACTCTCCCCCGCGCAGGAACAAGTCATCGCGCTCTTATCGGAAGGGCGCACCGTCTCGGCCGCTGCGGAAGCCGCCGGCATTCACCGCAACACAATCAGCCTCTGGCACCGCACAGTTCCCGTCTTCGAGCGGGCCTTGGCTGCCGCCCATTATGACCGGACTCTGCTCTGGCGCGATCTGGCGGAAAGCCACATCGAACTTGCCATTTCTACCATTCGCGACCTCATCGCGGATCCAAAAATTCCGGCCTCCGTGCGCCTCAGAGCCTCGCTCGCTCTGCTGAGCCGCGCAGCTACCGCGCCTCCGGTTGAGCCCAGCGTCAGCGAAAACGCATTTCACCGCAATATCGCCGCTCTTCTCGATCCCGATCAGGCCATGCTCCCCAGTGTGCAATCCGCAAATATCGAAAAAATGCAACATTCCGCACACTCCGCCCCTTCCGCAATGTCCCGGGAGCTTGAGCCGTTTTGTCACACCGCGCCCCCCATCGGCCGTAACGCGCCGTGTCCCTGCGCTTCCGGCCGAAAATACAAGCAATGTTGCCTGAATCGGTCCGCGGTTTCCAAGCTCTAGCTACTGCTTCGGGTGCGTATCGAAAAAGTCGAAAATCGGTGCAAATGCGGGAACTGCAATACTGACGTGGTTTCCGCCGGGCACTTCCTGATACGTCACCTCCGCCCCCGCTTTCTTCATCGCTTCCACCATGGAGCGCGAGTTTGCAACCGGAACGGTTGGATCCGCATCGCCGTGAACTACGAATTGCGGCACTTTTGCGAGCTTTGGGGCCTGCTTCACGTCGCCGCCGCCGGAGATCGGAGCGATGGCGGCAAACAGGTCCGGGTGATCCATCGCGATCTGCCAAGTACCATACGCGCCCATGGAGTGGCCCGTCAGATAAACGCGATTCGGGTCCACGCGATACGCGCGCTCTACGTCCGCCAGAACGTCCAACACATCTTTCTCGGCAGCGCCCATATACATTGAGGCGGGCCCCCGGCCCTTTGGGCATGCGACAAGATAGCCATGCTTCTCCGCAAGCTTTTCAAATGCGCCGTTGCCGTACTGGTCGAACATAGTGTTCTCGTCGCCCCCCATTCCGTGCAGCAGGATGATCAGCGGATAGGCCTTGCGAGGGTCGTAGGTGGCCGGAACGTAAAGCCGGTACGGCTGAAGAGTTTTGTCTACTGGGGAGCGGTAGGATTTTTCCAGATCGCCATACCGTTCCGCGAAAGGATTTTTCCCTCGCTCGAAAGCGGTTAGCAGATGCTCGGCTTCCAGCAGCTCGCCCGGAAGGTCGAGACGTGCGAGACGGTCTCCGGCGTCACCGCGGTCCGCGCCTTCGATCCGCGCCAAGTGTCCAAGCGCTGATGGCAGCTCCGGTGTCGCGGCCGGCAGTTTCGCCGCCCGCGCTTGCGCTTGAGCCAGGCGTGCCATCATGCCCCGGCGAACGGAAACCGCGGCGCTTTTCGAACCTGCCCCTTCAAACTCGGCACGTATGCGGTAATTTCCGTCCGCCACATTGGGGATGGTTACAGCGGTGGTGAAGGGCTTGTCGCGCATCGCGGGGTCCACGTGCCCGATTGTTTTCAAAAATTCGGGACTGCCTCCGCCCGGACCGGGGATCAACGAAATCTCAAGAGCCGGTTGGCGTGAGAGCGGCTGGTCCGGCTCAAACATTTCCCCAAAGGTCAACGTGACACGCTGCCCCGGCTGAACGATGCTGTGGTCCAGCTTAAGCGTGAGCGAGGAAGACCAAGCTTGTTCCGGGGTCCATGCCCCGCCTTCCAGCAGCAAAATGGCATGAGTAAAGTCTTTCTGGGCCTCGCTGTAATCTTGGGAATTGCGCGCCTTCACCCCGGCCGCAAAGATCCGGTCGGCTTCGGCCAGCTTCTCCGCAGACTGCTTTGACGTGTTCCGCAGCGTAGTGGCATGCACCATCGTGGAAAGGACCGTGCCGGGGTCTTGCGCCAGTGAGGCCGAAAGATAGAGCACGAGGAGCGTGACAATTCGCATGGGGACACTTTCATCCTACCCGGGAAACTTTTGTGCCGGTGGTATTGTCGTATCAGTATGGTGGTGGAGAGCCGTGCGGGGCGCGTTGCCGCGCTTGCCGCTGTCCTGATCGGCGTGTTTTCCTGGCCCCTCGTCCTGCGCAACTTGGGCCGCATCGTATCCGGGCCTGGGTACGACGATTCGCGGCTGTTTACCATTGATCGCGAAACCATTCATCACAACAGCGCTTACGGGGCAGTTTCGCCGTTTGTGCTGGCCGCTTGGCGGCGGGCGAATCACAGTTTCGTGGATATCTTTCCCCTGGATCGTTGGACTTCACAGGAAGGGCTTCACACCGAGCGCGTTTCGCCAGGGCTTCTGGAAAACACGGGCGTACATGCTTGGCGGGGTAGGCTTTTGAGCGGCGAAGATGCGCGGGAAGCGGTGGTCAGTTTTGAGTTTGCCCGCGGAGATGCCGGAATGATAGGCCATACCGTCCGGCTTAACCTGCAGGACTTTCAAATCGTTGGCATCATGCCTCCCCGCTACAGCTTGGTTTCCCGTGTTTCGGAATTGTGGATCCCGCTTCCGCGCGGTGCCCAACACCTGGAGTTTGTGGCCCGGCTTCGGCCTGCTGTTACGGCAGCGCAAGCGCAGTACGATCTGCGAGCGATCTCGAAAAAGGCGCGGCACTGGGGAACCGGCAAACTTGAAGTGGTCAGCCTGCGCCAAAACCGGCAGGACGATTTCTGGTTCCCGTTCTCCGTTCTGAAATGGAACATTGCATTCGTAGTCGCGCTGGCAATTCGGGGCTGGTTCAAGTTTCTTGGGCCGGAGCGTCGACGAATTTACAAAGGCCAACAACTCCGGTACTTGGCTTTCCTGGTATTCAAGACCGCCGTGCTGTTGCTACCGCTGACGCTGGTTTGGATTCTGTTTGTCGATCCCGAGGTGCAACAATATCTGACCGGGCTCGCCGGATGGGGGGTTCCCGTATTTTTCTGGATTTATCTCCTAACGGCGTGGGGCCTGACAATCTGGAGCCTGCACGACCAACAAAACCGCTGCCGAACCTGTCTACAACATCTGAAAATGCCCTTGAATCGTGGAACTTGGAGCAGCCTTGTGTTAGACCGGCCTGCGACAGAATCCATTTGCGTTTTCGGCCATGGGACGCTGTATGTACCCGGTACCCGTTTGCTAAACCTTGATTCGGTAAACTGGACGCCGCGGGAAGACATGTGGCGAGAATTAACAGCCTCCTAGCCGATGTAACATTTCGTACCGTGCGTCGATAGGTAGGCATACTCTGGCCGAAGGTGTGCTTTGTTCACGCCGGAGGAAAATAATGAACCAGATCCGAAATTCGGGAATAAAAGTTTTAGCGGCGGGATTGACATTGTTTGTGGGTTCGTTTGCGATCCAGGCGCAAACAGACACCGCAGCCAAACCGGACAACTCGAAGGTCAATAAGCGGGACCGCGCGAAGTCTTCGGAGACGGCCGACAATCAGAAGAATAATAAGGCCGACCGGACCATTACCCAGAAAATCCGGCAGGCGGTGATCGCGGATAAGGCACTTTCCACTTACGCGCACAACGTCAAAATCATCACTTTAAACGGGGCTGTAACTCTGAAGGGTCCGGTCCGAAGTGAGGAAGAGAAGTCGTCGGTGGAAGCGAAGGCAAAAGAAGTAGCTGGCAGTGACAAGGTAACGAATCAGATTTCGGTGGTTCCCAAAAAAGGTAAGACCACGAAGTCCGTGTCTTAGATAAACCATTTCAGAAGAGGAGAATATCCATATGGCAGGCAAGAACACATCAGTTTTCGGCATTTATCCGGCGCGTGCTAACGCGGAGGAAGCAGTGGACGCCCTTCGCACGAACGGTTTCCGGGCCGAAGACATTTCCGCGTTGTTTCCGGACAACCAGGGCTCGAAGGATTTTGCGCATGAGAAAAACACCAAGGCCCCGGAGGGAGCAACCACTGGAGCTACAACAGGTGCGTTTACGGGCGGTGTGTTGGGATGGCTCGCCGGAATCGGCGCCCTCGCGATTCCCGGAGTGGGTCCGTTGATTGCGGCAGGTCCGATTATGGCGGCGCTCGCAGGCGTCGGCATCGGCGGCATGACGGGTGGGATCATCGGGGCTTTAGTGGGAATGGGAATTCCGGAGTACGAAGCCAAACGTTACGAAGGCCGCGTTAAAGAAGGAGGTATTTTGCTTTCGGTTCACTGTGACAGCTCCGATTGGGTAGGCCGTGCAAAGGACATTCTGCACCGTACCGGCGCGGAGGATGTCGCCTCGACCGGTGAATCGCATGCCGATTTCGCCAAGCACGATCGTCCCATCAGCCGCTCAGCTTAGGGAATGGAACGCACGGACGAAGGTGATGGTTCCGGTTTTGGGTCGAGTATCGAGCGCACGGGCGACCGGCTTGCTGACGATGTCAGCACTACACGGAAGACCACTGGAAATTACTAGAACCTGTGAGTAGTTCTAAGGGGGCGGGCTTACAGGCTCGCCCCTTTTTTTTGATGGCAATAAGAAAAAATAAGCATGAGAAAACTTTCCCTGATTGCGTGCCTGGTGGCTTTGGCCGGCTGTTCAAAACCAGCGCCGGAGGAGCGGGCTAAGGACCAGAAAAGTCCGGAACTGTATCGCGTCAACATCGACAGTTCAAAGGGACCTTTCGTGATTGAGATTCACCGGGACTGGGCGCCTTTGGGCGCGGATCGTTTTTACACTCTAGTGAAGAGCGGCTTCTTCGACGGTGCGCGATTCTTTCGCGTGATACCGGCGTTTATGGTTCAGTTCGGGATTTCCGGGAATCCTGCCACCACGAAACGATGGAATGGAACTGAGTTCGCGGATGATCCTGGGCGGCAAAGTAACACGCGCGGAATGGTGAGCTTCGCGACCCGCGGTCCAAATACGCGGACGACGCAGGTGTTCATCAATTTTGGAAATAACGCGCGTCTAGACGGCCAGGGTTTCACGCCATTTGGCCGCGTTGTGAGCGGAATGGATGTTGTAGACCAACTCTATAGCGGTTATGGTGAAAGCCCTGACCAAACGCGAATTGAGAGCGAGGGCGCCTCTTACACGGAGAAGGATTTTCCGCGGTTGGATTACATCAAGACGGCCAAGATCGGCGGCTGATATTCTCTTCTGTATATGCATGGAGCAGCGATTAATCTAAAATCCGATATCGTCGATACAGCACGAGCCGAAACATCGTTCCGTAAGTTTCTGAGCGCGTTACAGGCAACACCTCAGATGGTCGACTACCTGAAAGGCGCGGGGCCGTTCACCGTGTTCCTTCCCACGGATGAGGCTTTTGACGCCCTCCCCGCGGGTTCGCTCCTCGAGTTGGAAAGGCCGGAGAATCATGACAGACTGAAGAAGCTGCTGCAGTACCACATTGTTGAAGGCTCGCATCCATCGAGCGAGGTGAAAACAATGCAAACGATGCTGACCACATCTGGCGACAAGTTGGCTGTTGAGAGCGATGGCACAGGCATTCGCATTAACAATGCTCGGGTGATGGGATCCGATGTTTTGTGCGCAAATGGGATTATTCATGTTGTGGACGCAGTGCTTCTGGGTTATTAGTCTGGCAGCTCTCGCGGCGGCGCAAACCGCGCAGCGGGAGCCTACACGAAGCAAAGTGTCCGTGTATTCCCTTGCCGGTGGCGCGGCCCGTGTAATCTATACATCGGACGATCTCTTCGAAGCGCCGAACTGGAGCCCGGACGGAAGTTATCTGCTCCTTAATTCGAAAGGCAGGCTATGGAAGCTGCGGCTGGACGGGGGCAAGCCTGAAATGGTGGATTCGGGTTCCGTGAGCAACGTTAACAACGATCACGGCATATCGAAGGACGGAAATTGGTTTGCCATTTCCGCTGGAGATATTTATGTGCTGCCCGCGTCCGGCGGCACGCCCAGGCGAGTGACGAATGCAACCCCCAGCTACTTCCATGGCTGGTCGCCCGATGGCCGGTCACTGGCATACTGCGCGCGGCGCGATGGAAACTTCGACATCTACCGCATTCTGGTGGAGGGTGGCGTGGAGGAGCGGTTGACCGGCAGTCCCGGTTACGACGACGGCCCCGATTACTCGCCCGACGGCAAATGGATCTATTTTAATAGCGACCGGAGCGGGAGTTGGGACATCTGGCGCATGCCATCGAGCGGCGCCGGCGTAGGGGATGCGAGAGCCGAACGCATTACGAGCGACGATTTCGAGGACTGGTTTCCACACCCTTCGCCGGATGGGAAGCACATCGTGTTTCTTTCGTTTGAAAAGGGCACGCAAGGCCATCCGCCCAACCGGCTTGTGAAGGTAAGGATGATCACACCGGGTTCACGGGAGAAGCCGAAAGAACTCTTCGAGCTATTCGGGGGGCAGGGAACCATGAATGTAAATTCGTGGTCGCCTGATGGGAAGCAATTTGCGTTCGTCAGTTACGAAGTTTTAGGCGGAAAGTAAGAGCGAAGCGCCTGAAGCACGTGTGGTGTTCCTTTTCGCGGAATTGTAAACTAGCTGATTGCAGATAAAAACATTGCGCCCTCGGAGTACTTTTTACCGAATTCTAATTGCCTGTGGGTTGCTCTTCTACGTAGCGTTGCTCATCGCCCAACTTCAAACTCGGAGACCCTGGGAGGATGAGGCCCTGGTTGCGAATCCCGCCTGGAATCTTGCCAACCACGGGTCAATGGGCACTACCTGCTTGGAAATGATTGGCACAAATTGGAAGGACGTCGATCGCTTCACTTACAACACTCTTCCGGCGGGGATCCTGAATCTTGCCTTGTGGTTCAAGCTATTCGGCTGCAGCCTGATCACGACGAGATTGCCTTCTGTCTTTTGGGCAATTCTGCTCTTGGCCTCCGTCCACCGTTTCCTCGCTGCCTTGGGGAGTTCTCATGCTGTTGCAATCGCTGCCACAGTAATCCTGGCTGTGGATTACAACTTCATACTGGCCGCGACGTTCGGCCGGGTGGACATGATGAATGGAGCGTTGGGCTTCGCTGCCCTGGCGAGTTATGTATCTCTGCGCGGGAAGCACTTGACGTCCGCGTTGCTAATTAGTAGTTCCCTCGTGACCCTGTCTTGCCTTACCCATCCCAATGGATTGGCCTTCTTTGCCGCGTTTCTCTTCCTCATGCTCTACCTGGACCGCCCTGCTCTTCGACTCAGTCACGTCGTTCTGGTTACGGCTCCCATGTTCATCGCCGCCGCCTGCTGGATCTGGTACGTGTCGCAGGATCCGCAGGCCGCCCTCGCACAACTCCAGGCCAACTCCAGCCAGAATCGCATGGCTGGATTTCTTAACCCCTGGAAGTCCATTGTTAACGAGGTGCGGAATAGATACCTTACGGCCTTCGGGTTTCCGCAAGGCGAGCATCCCGCGGGCCCCCTTAAGGCCAAGGTGCTTGTATTATGCGCTTACATCATGAGCATCGCCGGTGTACTTTTAACCTCTATGTTGCGAAAGGCAGCGGTCACTCGTGTGCTTCTTTGGTTGCTGTTGATTCTTAACGTTTACTTTTTCTTCTTCGAGGCTTTTAAGTTCACATATTATCTCGTTCTGATTGTGCCGGTTTATGACGCGATTTTGGCGATTTACCTTATGCACTTGTATCGGCAGGGTGCGTGGCCGCGGAGAGTCGCGGTTGCCGTATTCCTGCTGCTCACCCTTGTGCAAGTTGGCGGAATACTATTGCGAATCAGGCAGAATCAATATGGGCGGGACTATCTTCCAGCCGTAGCTTTCTTGAAAGCGGAGGCCAAGCCTCAAGACTTAGTCTTTGCTACAAGTGACTTCGGATTCGATTATGGCTTCGACCGGAACGTGAAAGATGAGTTCAGTATCGGGTACCGGAGTGGCTTGGCCCCGGATTACATAGTAATGGATGCCAATTACTCAACAAATATGAGGAGCTGGCAATTCATTCAACCCGGCACGTACAAATTCATGATGACGCGCCTAGGCGCCTACAGGTTAGTTTATGATTGGAACAACTACAAGATTTACTCGCGAAAATAGATCAGACCTAGGTATCGTGCGATGCGATCAGATCAGATTCCCTCACGCCCTGAAAGCATCGACGAAGGTCTTCAAGGTTTTGGTCCAGGTCGTACATCTTGAGTACTTTCTCCCGGCCCGCTTTGCCCATTCTTAAGCGTAAAGAGGGATCATCCATGAGGCGGCGGATCGCTTCCCGCAATCCGTCCGTGTCGGCGGGAGGGACCAGCAGCCCCTCGACTTGATCGCGGATTAACTCTGGAATCCCGGTGATTGCGGTTGCAACACAGGGTAGTTCCATCGCCATTGCTTCCATTAGGACCACGGGAACGCCTTCGGCAAAACTGGCGAGAGCGAATAAATCGGCGCGCCTATAGTGATCGATAACAAGATCGTGGCGCACCGAACCGTGAAAGATCACGCGATCCTGGACGCCAAGCTCTCTTGCGGCGTTCTCGAGGTAGCTCCGGTCCGGACCGTCACCTACTAAGCTGAGTTGAAGGTCACGTCCTTCACGCAAGAGTGCGGCACATGCCTCGATAAGAACCAGATGCGCCTTCGGAGACGCAAGGCGGCCCACGCAAATTACCTCAAACGGGCGACCTTCTCTGGCCGGACTGCGAGCCGTGTTAAATTCTGACGTATTCACGCCTAACCGGACCACATGCAATCTAGGCCAATCCTCGTGGCTGCTGTACCGCATAAGTTGGCCCTTGCCATAAAAACTGATCGCGACGATGAAGTCAGCAGCGCGTACCTTTTCGTGGAGGAGAAAACCAATTCCATCTTTGAATTCATCTGAACCGTGAATGGTTGCCGACATCCGAATGGGAAAGACAGACCGGGCGAATAGGGCGACAGTGGACGCGAAGTGCGTGTGTAGGTGTTCAATGCCTTGCCGCTCCATCCAAAGCCCCACAACCAGGGCCTCGGAAAAGAATCGCAAGTGGCGCAAAGCGGTAAATAAATTCCAGCGGCTAAGGCGCACCGCTTCGTAAATACCCCTTGCATATGGTAGCGGACGTTTCAGCAAAACCTTCAAGTGGGCAAGAAGCGCAACCATCCATCCGGACGGGCGGACATAGAAGGTGGACTCATGCTCTTGCCGCTCCTTCGCGCTCATCCGTTCCGGTGAACGATCCGGTCCAAGAACAGAAATGACCTGTACCGGGATCCCAAGCTGGCGAAGCCCCCGGATTTCTTCTAAAACGAAGGTATGACTTATAGCCGGGTACCGGCTGATCAGATAGGCGACGCGGGAATTACTACGAGGAACTCTGTCATCGGGCGCGGATCCGGCGGTACTGGTATCATTGAATACGTTTGAAATAGCAACGCTGGGGAAGTTCAAGTGATCAGGATCGTGTCTTGCAACGGCCGGCATATGTCTTTAATTATTATGCTGGAATGAATTCCTCCAATTTCTAACCCCTATCTAAGCTGGTACTAAAGCGCACCGGTGCGTTACCATCGAACGTTGAATGAAGCAGGTTCTCCGCAAGGGTTTTAAGCATATCGTGGTGGATGAAGTACCGGACCCGGTCGTGACGCCCCATCACGTGCTCATCAGGCCACACTATTCCCTCATCAGTAGTGGTACCGAGACGGCAAGTATCCACCCCGATTTGCTGAAGGTGGTCAAGGACAATCCTTCGCACCTGCAAACGGTTCTGAATGTGGCCAAGGTGGAAGGGCCGCTTCACACGTTCGACGAACTGAGAGCGAAATTCAGCGCTTACGCGGTGCTCGGCTATTCGGGAGCCGGTGTGGTAGCGGAGAAACACTCAACCGTCAAAGATCTTGAGATCGGCGATTTCGTGGCATACGGGGGAGAAGGCACGGGGCACGGCGAATCCATTCTCACCGGGCGCAACCTGATTGCGCGCGTGCCGGAGGGGCTGCCCTTTGAACAGGCTACGTTTGCAACGCTGGGCAGCATTGCGCTCAATGCGGTACGGACGGCGAACCTGGGCCTGGGTGACGTGGTCGCCGTGATGGGGTTGGGGCTGGTGGGCCAATTGGTAGCCCAATTGGCGCGCATGCAAGGCGCGGTGGTAATCGGCCTCGATCTCAGGCCCGAGAGAGTCAAGCTGGCTCTGGAACTGGGGGCGGACGCGGGGATTGCGGGCGCTGATTCCACCGAAGAAGCGGTCCTCGCGAAAACCAACGGACGAGGTGCGGATTGCGTGATCATTGCAGCCGCGGCCAAGAGTCCGGTTCCGGCGCAGCAAGCGCTTAAAATTTGCCGCGACCGCGGAAAGATCGTAGTTGTGGGCGCCGTGGAGATCAATCTGCCGTGGCTCAATATGTACCTGAAAGAGATCCAGTTGCTGATGTCGCGCGCCTATGGCCCCGGCAGTTACGACCCTGCCTATGAAGGAAGGGGACAGGATTATCCGATTTCCTACGTGCGGTGGACCGAAAACCGCAACATGGAAGAGTTCCTAAGAGCGGTCGCAGCCGGGCGAGTACAGGTAAAGCCGCTGATCACACACGAATATCCGCTGGACCGCGCTCCGGAAGCTTACAGCGCCATTATGTCGGGCGGCAGCAGCTTGGCTGTGGTTCTCAGGTATCCGGAAGCGGACCTGACGGTCCCGAGCGACGGCGCCGCCATACATCGCAAGATCGAAACGCCCGGTATCGCCGCTCCTGCCGGCCAAATCCAACTCGCGGTTGCGGGCGCGGGTGGCATTGCGCGGTGGGCGCACTTGCCGGCGCTGAAGAAGATCCCGAATGTTGCAGTTCGGGCCATCTATTCCTCCAGTGGCGCGCGCGGCAAAACCTACGCCCTGCGATACAAGGCGAAGTACTGCACTACAGACTATGCGGAGATCCTGAAAGATCCCGAACTGAACTTGGTGCTTGTAGTGAGCAGGAACCAGCAGCACGCTTCACAATCCGTAGCGGCGCTGCGGGCCGGGAAAAATGTATTTGTCGAAAAGCCGATGGCGCTCACGGTCGAGGAGTGCCGGGAGTTGGCCGAAGCGGTGAAGGAGAGCGGCAAAGCCCTGACTGTGGGTTTCAACCGCCGGTTTGCTCCGGACTATTTGCGGGTCAAGGAGCGAGTAGTGCGAAGAGTTGGCCCGGCAGTGATCAATTGCCGGGTGAATTCGCCTGGCATCTCGGGATCTTATTGGATGGCCGACCCCGCTGCAGGGGGCGCCATTCTGGGCGAAGCCTGCCACTTCGTGGACTTAATGTACTGGTTGCTCGAAAGTGAACCTGTGGAGGTACACGCATACAGTCTGCCGCAGGGCGGGAAAGAACCCATAGGTGAGAACAACATGGCGGCAAGCTTCCGTTTTGCGGACGGTTCGGTCGGAAACCTGACCTATTCCACGGTGGGCAGCAAGGCGTCGGCGGGCGAGCGAGTAGAGGTGTTCGGCCAGGGATTCGGGGCGGATACGCAGAATTTCACGGAATCGCGTGTGCATGGCGCCTCCACGGCGCGGAGCACCAGTATGCTGCCGCGCAAGGGTTACGACGCGCAAATGAGTTCGTTCCTCGAATCGCTGATGCATGGGACGCCACTCGCCGTCGATGTGCGCGATGGCGCACGCGCCACTCTGGGCTGTCTCAAGATGCTGGAGTCCGCAAAAATAGGCCAGCCATGCGCAATCGACTTAGCCGAAGCGTTGGCGCCTGCTGGATAGAGGATGCGAATTCTTCAATTCGGGGTCTTTCCTCCGCCGAATGGTGGCGTGCAAACCAACGTCAAAGCGATCCGGGATTACGCGCGAGACCAGGGCCACCGTTGTGGCGTAGTAAATCTGACGAGGCATCGGCGGAACGATGCCGACGACGTATTTTATCCAACCACCGCAGCCGAGGTGATCAAGTTGGCTGCGGCGTTTCCGGCGGACATTCTACATTTCCACTTGGGCGGCCATATCATGCCGCGTCTGCTTGGGTTGTATCTGTTCGGGTCTATGCTGCCGGGAAAACGAACCGTGCTCACCTTTCACTCGGGCGGGTACCCATCGTCGCCGGAGGGCAGGTCGGCCAAGCCGGGAACGGCGCGCGGATTTGTATTCCGGCGCATGGACAGGATTATCGCGGTTAATCCGGAAATCGCCGCTATGTTCCGGAAGTTTGGAGTGTCTGACTGCCGCATCCGCAACATTCCGCCGCATTCGTTTCCAGCAGCGCCGCCCACTATCGCCTGGCCCGAATCATTGCGGCGCTTCATCGAAAGTCATTCGCCGCTGTTGGTGACGGTGGGGTTGCTCGAGCCCGAGTATGACCTGGCGCTGCAGATTGAAGCTTTAGCCAGGGTGCGGGCACAGCATCCGGGAGCCGGGCTCGTAATTGCGGGAGCGGGAAGCCTGGAAGCAAGCTTGCGCACTCTGATTGCCGGCAAAGACTACGCTCAGCATGTGCTTCTGTACGGAGACTTGGCGCGCGACGTAACGTTGAACCTGATCGTCCGCGCCGATGCGTTCCTCCGGACCACGCTGTACGACGGCGATTCAGTATCGGTGCGCGAGGCTCTCCACTTCGGTACACCCGTGATTGCGACTGAAAACGGAATGCGGCCCCCGGGCGTGCGAACGTTTGCTGTTGGAGACGAAAGCGGCCTGGTGCGCGCGGTGGGAGAACAGGTGCGGCAGGGACGCGAGATCTTCCGGCCGCAGCCCGCGGAAGAGAATGAAAATCTGCGTAAGGTTCTGGACGTCTACACAGAAGTATTAGGTCAGTAACAAGTTCCTGATACGGGCTTCATCCTCAATTCACTATCCATCGTGCGTTCCTTATCCTTTAATGAGCAATTGCGCTGCGGAACTGCGCCGCTGCCATCGGATATTTAAATCTTTTTAAGCATGGTGGTTTTTTCCTGCCGCTTTCGCTCTTGAGGATGTAGGACCACTCAACTGAGGAAACGGAGAATAGATATGAAAAGCGCTTACACTGTTCGGCCCCTTTGGGCCCTGGTTGGGATGGCGTTGCTTGCCACTCCCTCTCTCATTCTTGCGGACGAAGGGAAAAATTGTACGCTGATTATCCCTCCGAATCCATTTACGGCGGCCGGCCTCGCTACTCCTTATAGGCTACAGGTCACTCCCCCGGATGCCACACCTTGCGATGAAATTAACAAGGACCACTCGGCGTTCGTTCAGGCAGCCATTATCGATCGGGTCACGGGGAAAGTCTCGATCTACAATCCGCTGGTCATCACCGACGGCGCTACGCCGGCGAAAGCACCGGTCGTCCCGACGCTTCCCGCCTCAGCGGTGGTAGCACTTTGGTTCGGGTTCAATGGCGGTACTCTGTCACTGGTTCCGCCAAGCGGAGCATCGATCGATTGTCATCAGGGCTTCGGGCAATTCGCCTACTGCAATGCGCCGGCGTTCTTCACCGAGGCTCACAACGCAATCCTGGCCGGGAAACTGGCTGTGCCGGCTTTGGGCAATGGAAGCGACGGCCAGTTGTGTCCCTCCGTCCGGAGTTTTGCCGTAGTGGATCAGGACCAAAGCGATAACCTGCCCACCACTTACTTGATAACGAGCACAAACAAAATGGCCCAGAACACGGCAGCGAACGCAGCGTTGTTCCCGACCGCGACGGTTCGCTCGAATGGAAGCGACAATCGCCTGACGGACGAGATTCTGGACAAAGCCTTGGGCTGCACGCCATGGAAGGCGCCCGATCTGGCGAACCCGGGTTTCACTCTCCCGGCGTTGCCACTGAACGAATTGCAGGCAGGCCAGTTCCAGACGGCGCCAGTCGCAATGGTTCCTCTGGGCGACCCGTTTACTCCCGACCTTGGCAAAGTAAATGAGTACCGCCGCGGCGTAGACCAGCCGGTAGCAACCGCGGAGGACGCCAGCACGAAGACCTATTGCCAGAATCTTCGCACCATCGCACCGGCGAAGTTGACAGCGGATAAACCGATCCTCACCTGCGCCTCTGCGGCGTGCGCATCACCCGATCCGGCTAAAGCAACAAACCTATTCACTTTCATGGCGCTTCGGCTATTCGAGACTTACAACAACCTCGGTTGCCAACCGTTGCTTGCATTGCCGAACCCGGTGATTCCGAAATTCGAAGTGGTGTCTGACGCAATCTTGTTCTAACAAGTAACGTCCTTGAAAACGCGGGCACGGCACTGATTCCGTGTCCGCAAGAAACCAAACCAACATACAGGAGAAAGACGATGAAACAATACGCCGGTAGTTTGCTTATTTTTGCGAGCCTTGGAATGCACTCCGTGAGCGGTCAATCCGGCTCAGCGCAAAGCGTGGAAGTAGAAAGTGGAATGGCAAGCTTTTCCCTTTCGACTAATGTTCCCGCAATCGAAGTAAGTGGGAAGTCAAAGGCCGTTCAAGCGCACGTTGTGATGCACAGTGAAGCGAGCGGCATTGTGGCGGAACGGATTGAGGCGCGGATGCCGATTAAGAGTCTTCAGACCGGCATGGCTTTGCGCGATGAGCACATGCGGAAGATGATTTTCACCACGCCCGCCGGAGATACTCCCGATTTGCGTTTTGAGGGCGGGAAGACCGAGTGTCCGGGAGCGGGGCCGGGCCACGATACCCCTTGCACCATCGCGGGAATTCTTACGTTGCGCGGGGTCTCCCATGCGTTCACGATTGCGATGAAGGTGCGGCTGGACAACGGAGGAACGTCGTTTCGCGCAATCGGCGACGGTGTAGTGAAGCTCAGCGATTATGGCATCGAGCAGCCCAGCCAACTTGGCGTGAAGGGGTCGAATGATGTGAAACTGCGGCTCGATTTGAGCGGCAAGGCCGGGAAGGAAACGGTCGCGCTGGCAAGCGCGAGGAGGCCGTGATGAGACGTGCGGTAATGGCGCTGCTGGTGCTGGCTTCGGCCCGCCCGGCGGCGGCGCTTCCGACCATGATCCGGTTGGGGTACACGAACTGCGCCGCATGCCACATCTCTCCGCAAGGCGGCGGCTTGCTGAATGCGTATGGGCGCGGGATCGATGAAGCCCAGAGTTTGCGGGGCGGCGAGTACCACGAAGGCGGAACTGGCCGGTTCACGCAGGACGTACGGTCGGTGACGCAGGAACAGCTAAGCACGGGCACGGGTAAGCCGGTGACGGGTTTGCTGCGGAGCCGGATGATGTACCGGAATGCGATGGAGTTAGGCGGTGGCTTTCGAGTGTCGGCCATCGTGGCGATCGAAAATGAGAGCGCTCCGCGGCCGGGCCTGCGCTATGAGCGCTCCATCAATCCGCGCGCCGTTTATAAATCGGATGCGGTGACTTACCGGGCGTATCTGATGAATGCGCTGCTTTCTTACCGGCCGGTGAAGAATCTAGAGGTCTCGGTGGGAAGGGACCAACTGCCGACCGGCGTGAATATCGCCGACTTAGCGGCATTTGTGAGGTCGCGGAACCGCTTAGGCTACTACGATACGCCGGCCCAGGCGAAACTGTTCTGGTGGAATAAACGGTACCAGGTAGTGTCGTATGCTTTTCAGCCGGGTGGGAATGAGCTGACCGGCTCCGGAGAACGCGGCGGGGGCGGCATGGCGGAGATGGATGTGTTTGGGAAAGGGCGTACCATTCTGGGTGCGAATTTTCTAAAAGGCGAGTCCCGAGAGACGCATCGAACGCTATTTGGGCCTTATGCGCGCCTTGGGTTCGGTAAGTGGGGCGTACTGGCGGAGCACGACATCACTGACCGGACGTACCTGGCGGGTCCGGAAAGGCGGTTCCGGCAGAACGCCAGTTATGGACAGTTGTTTTATGCCACTCGTGAGTGGCTGGTGCTGTCGCTGATCGGCGAACGGCTCAAGGTGGGTCATCCGTTTCAGGAAAACTTGATTGCGGGTAAGTTCGAAGTGGCGGCACGGTTGTCGAGTAACTTCACGGTAGCCTTGGGAGGGCGAATGCAAAAAGACGAGATCACGGGAAGGGTAGCGCCTTCCGTAACCTTGCAACTCGCCATGAAGCCTGTTTTGAAACCGGTTTTGTAAGAGCGGTTTTGTTTGCCGGCCCACGTGTTCGCACGGAGGGCCGGCCTTTTCCGTTTGCGGGGCTTTGCCGTTACAATGAGTGACTAATGGTCTGGTAGTGGCCGCTGGCCTTATGAGTTCACCGTCGAGTGTGACAGTGATGTTGATGGATTGGAGTAACGGGGACCAATCCGCCGTTGACCTTCTCCAGCCCTTAGTGCATAAAGAGTTGAGGCGGCTTGCAGCCAGCCATCTGCGGCGCGAGCGTCCTAACCATACTTTGCAGCCGACGGCGCTGGTGCATGAGGCGTATTTGCGGCTGGTTCAGCAAGATCAGGTTCAGTGGCGGGGCCGGGCGCAATTCTTCGGACTATGCGCGAAGCTGATGCGGCAGATTCTGGTGGATTATGCGCGGCGGCACAGGGCGGCGAAGTGCGGCGGCGGCGCGCGGCCCGTTCCTTTGAACGAGGCCTTGGTGTACGCGCCGGAGCGCTCCGGCGAATTGCTCGCGCTGGATGATGCTCTTGTTCGATTGGCCCAGGTAGATGCTCGAAAGAGCCAAGTAGTGGAGCTTCGCTTTTTTGCGGGCATGACGGCTGAGGAATCAGCCGAAGTGCTGGGCGTTTCCGCGAACACGGTGTTGCGCGATTGGGACTTCGCACGTGCGTGGTTGCGGCGGGACCTGTCCGGAAAGCAGTCCAGTGAGCGGGCCGGGACGTCTGCCATGGGGCGAGGATGATGGAAGTTCAGCGCCTCCGCCAGCTGGAGACATTGTTTCAGGCCGCATTGGATCAGGAACCGGCGCGCCGCGCGGCGTTTATTGGAGCGGCATGTGGAGGTGACGACGTGCTTCGGCGTGAGGTGGAATCTCTGCTTGCGCACCACCACACAGCTGGCGATTTGTTGGATGGTCCGGCTGGCGCGAATCTTGGTCCTTTGTTCGACGCTGCCTTCCAGTTTGCTACGGGTAGCTTGGCGGGGCAAACAGTTGGCGGTTGCAAAGTACTGCGCCAGTTGGGCGCGGGGGGCATGGGGGAAGTATGGCTGGCGGAAGACGCCGGTTTAGGCCGCCGGGTTGCCTTGAAGCTGCTGCCGGTTAGAAACGCGGCCAATCAATGGCTGGCAAACCGGTTGGCGCAGGAGGCGCGCGCGGCTTCCGCGCTGAATCATCCGAACATTCTAACCGTGCATGAGGTTGGCGAGTCCGAAAAACGGCCGTACATCATAAGCGAGTATGTGGAAGGCGTTAGTTTGCGTCAGCGCCTCGGCGCAAGCAGCACGCAATCAGGCAAGTTGGGGGTAGCCGAAGCTACGGAGATCGCGTGTCAAATTACATGCGGTCTGATTGCGGCGCACGCGGCCGGCCTTGTGCATCGTGATATCAAGCCCGAAAACGTGATGCTGCGGCCCGACGGCTTGGTAAAAATTCTTGATTTCGGCATTGCGAAGTGGATGAAACCCGTGGCCGAAACAACGATTTTTGCGACGTTGCCGGGGTCCGTGATGGGCACGGCAGCTTACATGTCGCCCGAGCAGGCGCGAGGTGGGGAGGTCGACGCGCGCTCGGACTTATGGAGTCTGGGCGTCGTCCTGTACGAGATGGTTGTGGGGACCCGGCCGCCGGATGGACCCGCAGGTGAGGAAATCAAGCCCACGCGGCTGAGGCAGATCCTCGGCAAGCTCCTCAAGAGAGATCCGGGGGAGCGTTACGTGTCGGCTGCGGCTTTGCTGGTGGATCTTAAAGCGCTGCAAAAGGATTTGGCGGCCGGACCGAATGCGGGTCTCAGAAACCTTTTTTTGGCCTTGCTGCTGCTGATCGCCGCCGGAGTTGCAGGCTGGGCGTGGTGGGCGGCTTCGCGGCCGGGGGATCAAGGCGCCTTTCAGCACGTGATGCGGCTAACCAACGTTGGAAATGTCCAAACAGCGGCGATTTCCCCTGACGGCCGGTTCGCAGCGTATACAGTCGCAGACTCAGGGCAACAAGGCATGTGGGTGAAAGACCTTCGCTCAAATTCCGACTCAGTGAAATTCAGTTTGGCGCGAATAGTCTATAGTGGGCTCACGTTTTCTCCCGACAGTACACAAATCTATTATCTTGTGAGAAAAGCGCCTGATACCGTAAATGTCCTTTATAAGATTCCGCTTGTAGGCGGGACGCCCCGGAAGGTTCTGGAGGACGTTGACTCAGCGGTCACTTTCTCGCCTGACCGAAAGCAGTTTTCGTTTATCAGAAGGTCCTCGGAAAAGGGGGACGCCTTAATGGTTGCGAATGTAGGTGATGATCAAGTGAGCACCCTGGTAAGCCGTAAGGCGCCGAATAGTTTCGCCGCCGCGGCCCCGGTCTGGTCGCGGGACGGCCACTGGATTGTGTTTGCGGTGGACGAATCAGACGCGCGGGGGATTCCGAATATCAGGGTTATCGCGGTGGACCCACATAGCGGAACGACGCGGCTGATTGTGTCACATGGATGGCGATCGCTTGATGGGCTTTGCTGGACCAATGGCACGCCGGATTTGGTGGCAGTCGCGTGGGAGAATGACGCCAACTTTTCACAATTGTTCCAGTTGAACTTTAGGAGCGGGAAAGTTGGCCAACTTACGCACGATTTGAATACGTACCGGGGAATAAGTGCGGCGGCTGACGGTTTGGGCTTGGTAACGGTGCAAACCGATCGTCATGCCGCGGTATGGATAAGTTCCTCTGATCACTTGGAAAACGCAAAGCGGATTACGGCTGAAGGCAGTCACTATCACGGCCTCGACTGGATATCTGATGGCCAACTAATCTCTTTCAATGCGGATGGGCGGCCAGCTTTGTCGGCGGTTTCTGTGGATAGAGGGAGTGCGCAACCTCTGACGGAGGGTGGTCAGCTTGATTGGAGCCCACAAGCTACTGGCGATGGACGCGTGATTGTGAGCTCCCGGCGATCCGGCTCTTGGAATATCTGGCGCCTGGACCGCGATGGCAGCCATGCACGGCAACTTACAACCGGAGTGGGACCCGATAGCTACCCGAGTTACACGCCCGATGGAAAGTGGGTGATCTATGCATCGGGCGCCCGGAAAAGGACGCTCTGGAAGGTTCCGCTCGAAGGTGGGTCTCCGGTTCAGCTTACGAGGAACTTCTCCGATTCGCCTTCCATTTCCCCGGATGGGAAGCTGATTGCCTGTGAGTATAACGATGATAAGCCAGGCTCTAAGCCTGTGGTCGCAGTCCTCCCGGCCGCCGGTGGCAATCCTTTGTTGACCTTCCCGAATATTGGAATTGACGCGAAGGTGCGCTGGATGCCGGATGGACACGGGTTGACATTTGTTCATACTGCGGATGGGATATCCAACATCTGGGTGCAGCCACTGCAAGGCGGGCCGCCACGGCAGATCACAAAATTCAATCAGGGACGCATATTCGCTTCCGCTTGGCGTAAGGACGGCCGGTATCTTGCGACGCTCCGAGGCGAGTCGATGAGGGATGTGGTATTCCTGAGCCGGAATTAGTATGAAAGGACACTAACAAGTTTATGGCCCAACTAATCTTATGCTAGATTCCTGTAATGACTCAGCCTATAAGCTGTTTGTCCGACAATTTCCCGGCTAGTGTCGTTATACCTGACCCGATAACAGATCCGCCAGACCGGGCTCGTGTGGTGAACCCGTCAAAGGAGCGACCCGGGAAAGATCCGCAACCTCTGCCACCCGAAGAGTCTCCGTCAAACGTGCCACCCCGACCCTCTAGCAGGTTGCTGAAAAACGGATAAAACAAGTTACGTCTGAGATGTTCTGGGCGTCTTAGTTTTATGCGCGGAAGAGACAGATCGCAGGACAGCATGTTCAGTTATGGCAGTCTTGAGGAGCGG